>JAPLJL010000091.1 GCA_026388615.1 Pseudomonadota bacterium
ATAAGGGGAGGTGAGATCCGGGTTGGGATGCTGGGAATCAGCGGGGGAAATATCCGTCCAGGTGCTTCCGGACTCGGGCTTATATTGAAATATTGTCTTGCTCACTTCCGAAGCCGTGCCGTATTCCAACTCCGCCATCACCAAGGTTCGGTTGCCGTTTATCCGCTTTCCGGTTTGGGGAATCTTGAGTATGGCTCGGACCATCCCGGTGGGATCGGGGACAGGGGTGACACTCACCAAGTTTGGCTCCCACGTAATTTCATTTAAACTGTTCATCGTCCTGACATCAAAAAGGTAAGCCTGATTATTGGTAAGATTAGAAATGACCACGCTTTCCTGCGGATGGACAACCACTGTAATCGGGCTGGAGCAAGTGGTTGTTCCCGAACCGTTGTCGGAATATATCCAATAAGAAACCACCCCTGGGGAGGTGGACCTTTCCCAACTCAAGGTTGCCTTTCCATCACCCGGGACGGCGCGCAAATTTTGAGCCGGTTCGAGGTCAGGATCGTATTTCAGAACATAGATTTCCTGGTTGCTGCAAGAGCTGTCATCCCAGGCAACTATCGGCTTTCCATCCGGACCGACGGCCACAAAGGGATGATACGATTCCGCCGTATTATTACTGATCCCTCCCCCTGAGGCCGAGCCCGCGCTTATTTCCACCCAGGCCGACCCGTTCCACCTCTTGCTGTAAATTTCATTGTCAACGGCCGAATTGTCCCACCAGGTGATGATCGGATTTCCATCCAAGTCCATGGCCAAGGAAGGATTGTAGGAGGTTCCCGCGTTATTGCTGATCCCTCCCCCCGAGGCCGAGCCTGCGCTTATTGCTACCCAGGCCGACCCATTCCACCTTTTCACGTAAACTTCGTAATTACCGCTGAAATTATCATGCCAGGTGACCATCGGATTACCGTCCGAACCCAGGCCGAGGCAGGGAGAGTAGGAGTCCCCGGTATTGTTGCTGATTCCTCCCCCCGAAGCCGACCCTGTTCCCATCGCCACCCAGGCCGACCCGTTCCACCTCTTTACGTAAATCTCCCAATTCCCGATTGAATAATCAGACCAGGCGACTATCGGATTTCCATCCGAGCCTTTAATTATAAAAGGTGGGCGGGACATCCCGGCGGTGCCACTAATCCCTCCTCCCGAGGCCGAGCCTGCAGGCATTTCCACCCAAGCCGATCCATTCCACTTCTTCAGGTAAATCTCATCGTTGCCGCCGGAATTGTCTCCCCAGACAATTATGGGATTTCCATCCGAGCCAATGGCGATAGAGTTGCGGAGCGACGCCCCGGTATTGTTGCTGATCCCTCCGCCCGAGGCCGAGCCCGTTCCTATTTCCACCCAGGCCGAGCCATCCCACCGCTTAACGTACTCCTCGCTATCGCCGCTGGAATTATCATCCCATAGAATAATTGGATTTCCGTCCGAACCGATCGCGATGGAGGCTCGATCAGAAGCCCCCGCATTATTGCTTATCCCTCCGGACGAAGCCGAATTCGTTCCCATTTCCACCCAGGCCGAGCCATCGAACCTCCGGACATAAATCTCCCAGTTGCCGTTGGTAGAGTCAGACCATGCCGTTATCGGGTACCCATCCGTGCCGATGGTCAGCGCCTTGCTATTCGTGCCGGGGAAGGATGAGGACCCAGAAGTGTTGCTTATTCCGTTTCCCGAAGCTGAGCCAGCGCCAAGTTCGACCCAGCCTCCCTGTGCGGGGCAGGCAAAAAATAGAATAACAAGCAGGGTCAATACCCAGAATTTATAATTTTTCATGGTTATCCCTCTTTCGATTGACCAATAGTCCCATTCTAAGTGTTTAAGATTGCTTGTCAAACAAAAAGATAGGGAACTGCGATTCAAATAAAATTGGGATTTTTTCGTGGGGTCACGGCCCCTGAATAAATAAAAAGAGGGGAAAAGAAATGAGGGAATCCGATTATTTACCGCAGCACTTTTTATATTTGAGTCCGCTCCCGCAGGGGCAGGGGTCGTTGCGCCCGACCTTGTCGCTCTGGCGCTTGACGGTCTGGGCCTTGCTGTCCCCCCCCACGCCCAAATGAAGGGCGGCCTGTTTTTTTCGGCGCTGTTCCATCCGTTCCACTTCCTCTTCTCGGCGGATCTGGATCCGGAACATCCGCTCGACTACGTCCGTCTTGAAAACGCCGCTCATGGACATGAACATGTCGTAGCCTTCCCGCTTGTATTCCTGGAGCGGGTCTTTCTGGCCGTAGCCCCGGAGGCCGATTCCCTCTTTCAGGTGGTCCATCCCGAGCAGGTGGTCTTTCCAGAGGGAGTCCAGGGTGGAGAGGAGAAGAAATTGGAGAAGCTGGGTCATGGTCTGGCTGCCGAAAGCCTCTTCCTTCTTCTGGAAAAGGGCTTTGGCCTGTCCCAGGATGATTTCGTTCAAGCCCTCCGGACGCAGTCCTTCCGTTTCCTCCGGTTTAATTTCGAGGTTGAGGGTGGTCTGGCGCAGGACGCCGGTCCGGATCTCTTCCCAGTTCCAATTCTCCGCGGAACTTTTAGGATCGGTGGAGGTGGCAACCAGGTCTTCGATCACCTCGGTCAAAATGTCGAAAAAGAGGGGGCGGGGATCCTCGGCGGAGAGGATGCTGCGCCTCTCTTTGTAGATGACGGTACGCTGCTGGTTCATGACGTCGTCATATTCGATCAGGCGTTTGCGGATCTCGAAATTCTGGGCTTCGACTTTTTTCTGGGCGTTTTCAATTGCCCGGCTGACCAGGCCGTGTTCGATCGGCTGGTCTTCCTCCATCCCCAGGCGGTCCATGATCCGGGAGATGCGCTCCGAACCGAAAATCCGGAGCAGGTCATCTTCCAGGGACATGTAAAACCGGGACGATCCCGGGTCGCCCTGGCGGCCGGAGCGGCCCCGGAGCTGATTATCAATCCGGCGGCTCTCGTGCCGCTCGGTGCCGAGGATATGGAGGCCGCCCAGCTCGATGACCTTGGCCTTATCCTCCTCGCAGGTTTTCTTGAATTTCTCGATCTGGGCTTGGATTTCTTCGGGGGTGGCTTCCTTGCCGACCGAAGCCAGGGCCATTTTCTGGGGATTGCCGCCGAGCATGATGTCGGTGCCCCGGCCGGCCATGTTGGTGGAAATGGTGACGGTGCCGACCCGGCCGGCCTGGGAGATGATATCGGCTTCCCGCTCGTGGTGCTTGGCGTTCAGGACCTGATGGCGAATGCCCTCCCGGTTGATCATGTGGGAAAGCTTTTCTGATTTTTCAATGGAAATGGTCCCGACCAGGACCGGCTGGCCCTTGGTGTGAAGTTCCTTGATTTCCCGGACTACCGCCCGGAATTTTTCGGTTTCGGTTTTGTAGATGCTGTCCTGGAAATCCTTCCGGATCATCGGCATATTGGTGGGGATCACCATTACGTCCAGTTTGTAGATCTTGGCGAATTCCGCGGCCTCGGTGTCGGCGGTTCCGGTCATTCCCGCCAGTTTCTTGAACATCCGGAAATAATTCTGAAACGTGATTGTGGCCAGGGTTTGATTTTCCCGTTCCACCTTGACGTGTTCCTTGGCTTCCAGGGCCTGGTGGAGTCCATCGGAGTAGCGGCGGCCGGGCATCAGGCGCCCGGTAAATTCATCTACGATTATGACTTCACCTTCCTTGACGATGTAATCCACGTCCCGCTGGAAAACGGTGTGGGCTTTCAGAGCCTGATTCACGTGGTGGACGATCTCGATGTTGGTGGGGTCGTAGAGATTGGGAATCCGGAGAAGTTGCTCGAGCCGGGTCACCCCGGACTCGGTAACAAAGGCGGAGCGCCCCTTTTCATCGATCCAGCAGTCAAAATTTTCGCGGAAAGAGCGCTGCTCCTCCTCAATCATTTTGACGCCTTTATCCAGATCTTCCCGGCCGGGTTTCTTTAATTGGGGAATGACCAGGTCAATGGAATTATAAAGCTGGTTGGATTCCTCGGCCGGGCCGGAAATGATCAGGGGGGTGCGGGCTTCGTCAATCAGGATGGAATCGACTTCGTCCACGATCGCGTAGTGAAGTTCCCGCTGGACATAATCCTCAATCCGGAATTTCATGTTGTCCCGGAGATAGTCGAAGCCGAATTCGTTATTGGTCCCGTAGGTGACGTCGGCATGGTAGGCGATTTTTCTTTCCGGGTCGGAAAGCCCGTGGACGATCACCCCCACCTCGAGCCCGAGGAAGCGGAAGATCGGGCCCATCCAATCGGAGTCCCGGCGGGCCAGGTAGTCGTTCACGGTGACGAGGTGGACCCCTTTGCCCAGAAGCGCATTCAGGTAGATCGGGAGAGTAGCCACCAGGGTTTTTCCTTCCCCGGTTTTCATTTCCGCGATTTTTCCCTGGTGGAGGACAATCCCGCCGATCAGCTGGACATCGAAGGGGCGTAAATGAATGGTGCGCCGGGAAACCTCGCGGACCACCGCGAAAGCCTCCGGGAGAATATCCTCGAGGGAGGCTCCCTGGGCCAGGCGTTCCTTGAGGCGGGGGGTATAGGCTTTAAGCTCGGGATCGCTCAGCCGGGAGATCTCCGGCTCGAGCGCGTTGGTTTGCACCACCAGGGGCTGGATGCGCTTGAGCTGGCGCTCGTTATTGCTGCCGAAGATTTTTTGCAGAAAGCTTTTAGGCATTGGGTGCTTAATGCTTCGATTTGCAGTTACGTTAATGTATTTTTATAACCGAACAAAGAATAATGCTCGCTCATAATTAAGTCCTGAGTGAATAAATTCGTTATCGAACTTATGAATCGAAGAAATCAAATTTCTTCCGGGCGGAATTATAATCCTTTGCCCGCGAACAAGAAAACCGGCATAGGAAAATCTTGGAAAAAGGGGATTAAAAAGGAAGGAAATTAATTCAATATATATTTCTTCGGGTTAACCGCGACTTCGTTAAGCCGGACTTCGTAATGGAGATGGGGACCGGTGGAACGGCCGGTGTCACCAACATTGCCGATGGTTTCCCCCCGCTTGACCCGGCTTCCCAGCCTGACTTTGATTTCCGATAAATGGCCATAACGGGTGGTCATCCCGTAACCGTGATCAAGCACGACGACTTTCCCTATTTCCGGGGTGAAGTCGGCAAAACCGACAATGCCATCCGCCGGGGCCTGAACTGGGGTGCCGACCTGGGCGGCGATATCCAGGCCTTCATGCATGGCGTTGAGGCCGGTAAAAGGTGAAATCCGCATGCCAAAACCGGAGGTCAGCCAGCCCCGGGTGGGCCAGATCGAAGGGGTGGCGGAAAGAATGGATTTTTGATCCTGAACAAACTCATTAAGGTCCTGGAGGCTGACTTCTTCGAGATAAGCCTCGCTTTTTAACCTCTCCAATTCGGAATTCATCCGGCGGATGATCACTTCTTCCAGGTTTCCCAGCATCGGGTAGGTTTTTTCCCCGCTATCCAGGCCCCCGATTCCGAGGGGGGAGAGCTCGTCTTCGGACTTTTTATCCAGTCCGGTAATGACCCGGAGGCGGTTGTTAAACTGTCGGAGGCGGGAGAGCTGGCCGTCCAGATTGTCAACCTTGCTGGCCAATTCATAAATTTGGGTTTTCTGGGTCTGGTTTTCGCTTTTCAGGTATGCCAGTTCCTTCAGCTTGGAACGGGAACTTAGAAAAAGGCCGGTCATCAGGATAAAAATCAGAAAAGCCGAAGCCAGGAAAATGATCCCGGCCTTTATCCCCCAGGTGGGGAATTTAAGGCGCCGGAGCTGGTCAGTCTTCTCCGGAATAATTAATACCGTAAACCGCTTTGTTCCCATTATGTTCCTATTTTACGTGTCTTTAAACGGCTGTCAACCACTTAGATGGGAAAATATTGAAAAAGTTGCCGGTTAGGCTTAGATTTCCCTGAATAATGTCCGGGATAACCGGACCGGAACTTCGACCGAGGTCAGGTGAGGGCTATAATAGGAATATTATGAGGCTGGGAATATTTACCGATGTTCATTCCAATTTTGAAGCTTTAAAGGCGGTGGCTCTGGCGCTCAAGTCTGAAAAGATTGATCGCCTGATTTTCCTGGGGGATGCGGTTGGCTACGGGGCGGACCCTAACGATTGCTGCCGAATCATTCGGGAAATGGCCCACGTGGCCCTGGTGGGAAATCACGACGCGGCTTTAACCGGAAGGCTTCCCATGGATTGGTTCGTGGATTATGCCCGGGAAGCGATCAAATGGACGGAGGGCGTGATCAACCCTTCTTTTCGTGAATGGCTCTCCGCTCGTCCCTTCTTTCACCGGGAGGAAGAGGTGGGGTTCTGTCATGGTTCACCGGTAGATCCCGAACGCTTCGGCTATGTGCTTGATTATAAAGAGGCCTATGAAATCTGGGATTGGATGGAACCTCAGGGAATCCCGGTGGTATTTGTCGGACATGCGCATATCGGACTGGCTTTCCGCCATCACCACGCCCCCGGCGGAAAGGGCAAGGACGAGGTAAAGATATTTAATTTTAACGGGATCGAATCCCCCCGGACCAAGCTGGACCCGGATTACAGCTGGATCATAAACGTGGGGGCGGTGGGGCAACCCCGGGACGGCGATCCCCGGGCGGTTTATTCTATTTTCGATACCGAGACCAGGATTTATTCGGTCCAGCGGGTGGAATATGATATCAAAAGCGCCGGGAGCCGGATTGAAAAAGCCGGATTACCCTCGGTCCTGAGCGAAAGGCTTTTTGTCGGCAGATGATCAGAGTCGCGAGTTTACAAATCAACAGCCGCCCGTTTGAAGTGGCGGAGAATTTGGGAAAAGCCAAGGATTGGATCGAAAAGGCGGTCAGCGCCGGATCCAAACTTGTGCTCCTGCCTGAATTTTTTAACCTCGGATATATCTACAGCGACAGGCTGCTGGAATTTTCCGAACCCCGGGACGGCCCCACGGTTTCCTGGATGAAGGATTTGAGCGCCGGTCTTGATATCTACCTGGCCGGGTGTTTCTACGAGAAAAGTCAAGATGATTACTTCGACACCATGGTAATTACCACCCCGGATCGTTCTTCCCTGTTTTATCGGAAGCGCCATCCCGCGCTCTGGGAAAATATTTATTTCCGCCCCGGGGACACCCCGGGGGTTTTTACCACCGGCCTGGCCCGGATCGGGGTGGCGATCTGCTGGGACGTGGTTTACCGCGATACCCTGGAGGGATTAAGGGGAAAAGTGGACCTGGTTCTGGTCAGCTGCGCCTGGCCGTCCCTGCAGAT
>JAPLJL010000235.1 GCA_026388615.1 Pseudomonadota bacterium
AGGCCCTGGATCAGTTCCTGGGCTTCAGCGGGATGGGGTGCCTCGACCAGGGCCAGACTCTCATCGCGGATTAGGTAGGAGGAGTGGAAATCCCCGATCTGGATCATTTCGATTCCGGGATGAATGTTCAGCGTTTCAATAAAATATTTGAACTTCTTCCGATATTACCTCGAAAGCGGGAATCCAGTTCCTTTTTACTGTTACCAATGACGAGGGTAAATCTAATTCCCCGGGGGTGATGAATCAACCCTTTTATTATCCCCCTTTGTGGAAAGGGGGTCGGGGGGATTTTCAAAAAAGCATTGTAGGGGCGGGGTTCATCCCCGCCCTGTTCCCGTCGTTCAGCGGTGTTTTAAGCCGGAATCCAGTTCCTTTTCTGCGATATTATGTAGGGGAGCCCCTGGTGGGCTCCCGCAGGAGGGTATAAAGCCCTCCCCTACATTTAATAAATAAGGCGCCTGCCTTTGAAGTTTGAATTTCCATACAGTGGGCATAGAGCAGAGAGTAAGAGCGAAGAGTGATGTTCAAAGCTTAAAAATGTTTGAATACAGAATACGGCAGAAGAGGAATATTTTTGGAAATTGCCCCCAATCCTGATAAAATAATCCAAACTTAATCAGAGGAGTAGAAAAGATGGAAATTAAATTTGAAAGCCAGGTTCTGGAAGACGGGCACCTTTCCATTCCCGCTCCGGTCAAGAAAAAATTGAAGCTGGAAAAAGGAAGCAAGCTGAGTCTGACCGCGAAAAAATTGGGTAAAAATAAAGCCGGTCGGGCCAACCATTCTCAGGGCAGTCCGCTTTTGCGCATTGTCGGCTTGGGAAAAAGCGGAAAGTGCAATCTCAGCGAGGAACACGACAAAAGCGTTTTAAAAAGGGGGTTTTTTTATGGAGGGGATTAAATTTATCGGCAAGGTCTTGGCCGATGGTCATTTGGACTTGCCCAAAGACAAGGCCAAAGAAGTTGGGAAGCTTTACGAAGTTACGATTGTGCCCCTAGAAGAATCAGGGGTCTATTCCACCGCGGAGAAGATAGCATCGGATAAAGGTTTTTACGTGCTTACCGAAGGGGATATCGAGAAGATTATCCATGAGTCAAGGAATATTAGGTGAAAAGGAAAGTACTGCTGATTTCAAGCCGTGAGATTGAGAAAGAATTCGTCAGGGTTTTGTCATATTCCCGGTTTGGATTAACCCCTCCGCAAATTCTTCCCATCGCTAATGATTTGAGAAAATATTCCGATTTTGTTGAAGTGAAAATTAAAGTTGATGCGATAAAGGAAGATCCGACTGACAATATCTTTCTGGAATGCGCTTTGGACGGAAAGGCCGATTACATTATTTCCGGTGATCATCATCTACTTGATATTGGAAGTTATAAAGGAATTCGAATCATAAAGGCAAAAGAATTCCTGATAACAGAGGGATTCATCTGATCGGAAATGATCCCGCCTTCAAGGTTCGAATCAAAGAAGCCTACTTGGAGTATCAGGTCCTGGGCGGGGTAGCCGCCGAAACCCTGATAAAGAAATTGGAAATACGACAGCCTCTGCGGGGGGAAAAGTAATAAAGTAAATCCTTGTAGGGGAGCCCCTGGTGGGCTCCCGCGGGAGGGCATAAAGCCCTCCCCTACATTTAATGTTAGAAAATGTGATAAAAGTTTATTAAATGGAAACAATCTCAATCAAAACCAAAGCCCGGAACGAGTTCGTGGATCTCACCCGCGAAATCAACCAGGTGGTGAAGAAAAGCGGGGTTCAGGAAGGCTTCTGCCTGGTTTACGTTCCCCATACCACTGCAGGTGTCACCATTAATGAAGGGGCTGATCCGGATGTGGTCAAGGATATTTTAAAACACCTGGAGGAAATGGTTCCCGCCGGGAAAAGATTTCTTCATGCCGAAGGCAATTCCGACGCCCACATCAAATCCAGTCTGGTGGGTGCCAGCCAGCTTATTCCCATCGCCGGGGGCAAGCTCGCCCTGGGCACCTGGCAGGCGGTTTTCTTCTGCGAGTTCGACGGTCCCCGGACCCGCCAGGCCTGGGTCCAGGTGTTGGGAAGATAAGGGCTGTTCCTCCTTCTTGAATTTCTTCTCCCATTATCGGGAATCCTCTCAAGGCGGCGAGGGATATCGCCTCGCAGATCCCCGTGGTGGAGGGGGGACCGGCAGGGAGCAGAGTCTGCAAAGCGACCATCAGAAACCTGGCGGAGCGACTCGGAGCCAGGCTTCTGGGAGAGATTTAA
>JAPLJL010000187.1 GCA_026388615.1 Pseudomonadota bacterium
TCACTACCGCGATTTCAGTCAACTCCGGATCGACGGGGACCTGCTCCTGGCAGGCGCGGCGCTGCACGATCTCGGGAAAATCAAGGAAATCAGTCCGGAAGGAAACTTCAGTTACACCAACGAAGGCAGGCTGATCGGCCACATTGTGATCGGGTTTGAGCTGGTCAGCGGAGAAATCAAGAAGATCCCGGATTTTCCTCCCGAGCTCGAGCTGACCTTGAAGCATATCCTGCTCTCCCACCACGGGTACCAGGAATTCGGCTCGCCCCAGGCACCCATGACCCTGGAAGCCATGCTCCTATACTATCTTGACGATCTGGATTCCAAAATCGAAAGCATCTCCTCACACCTGGATAAGGACAAATCCAACAAGGACGACTGGACCCCTTACCATCGCTCCTACGAGCGATATTTTTACAAGGGAAAGCCCTCTTAATCCAAGAGGGATACTGGAAAAAGGGATTTATACGGTCAGAACCCGACCTGATTGATTGAGAACCGGCGGTTCACCCGATTAGCGCGCCGAGGGGGTACTTGAGATCGATCAATAGATGAGCGGACATGGCCGAGATGAGTCCGCGGCTGGCGTAAATGTATCCATAAAAAAGATTAAGAAGTAAAGACACGGTTACCATTAAAACCAGCGAAAGCGAGGGTTCCAGGCTCATCCCGGTCATGAATCCCGACCTGACCCCTAATAAAGTGGCTATCACCGCGCCGGCAAATACCGCGAGATATGTCCGTCGCAATAATCCGGCCAGGATGGTAATCACCCCGTAACGAAGAACAATCTCTTCAAAAATCGAGGATTTTAAGGTAACCCCGGCTGCCGCCCAGAGATTCTGGGGATTAAGAATTGATATCTTTTTGAAAATAATCGGGTCCAGGACAAAAAGAAAAACGGGAATCAGGACGATAGCCAGCAGTACGAATTTTTGAATGTCTTTGAACATCCCGGCAAAGCTTCCCAGCCCCGCCAATCCATAGCGCGCGCTGAAAAAACGCCCGACCAGAGACGAAAAAAAACAGGCCCCTAAAACCACTAGGACCTCTCCCTGCAGGAAAGAATTGAAATCCCGGTCTTTCAGGTAAACCCCGATGGTCTGAATCGGGGGCTGGAGCCAAAGGTAAATAAAATATGGATAGCAGGAAATCAGGCCCAGGCCGGTCAGGATGACGGTGTCCTGCAAACCTTCTTTGAGTTTTTTCCTTCCGGTTCCGTGGGGGATTTTTTTATCTGGGTTTTTCATGAAGAGTCTATGTAGTTGCCCGATTCATCGGGCGATTTTTTTTAAAAAAAAACCGCCGATAAATCGGCGAGCGACAGGAAACATTTTTCATTGGCGATGCTTCGCCAAATACACAACCAGGGAGCCCGCGGCCTGCCCGAGACGGGAGAACCCGGCCAGGGAGGGGCTCCCCTACGAAAAAAATGCATTTATCGCCCGGTATGCCCGTATCCGCCTTTTCCCCTGGCGCTTCGCGGCAGTTTTTTAACCTTTTGGAATTCGGCCCGGACAAAGGGTACGATCACCCCCTGGGCGATCCGGTCCCCTGGTTGGACCCGGAAAGGTTCCCGGCCCAGATTGATTAAAACCACACCGATCTCCCCCCGATAATCGGGATCAACCGTGCCTGGGGAGTTGAGAACCGTAATCCCGGCTTTAAAAGCCAAGCCGCTGCGCGGACGAACCTCGAGCTGGTAGCCATCGGGCATGGAAACCGCAATCCCGGTCGGGATCAGGACCCTTTCCCCGGGTTTGATAGAGATTTCCTCTTCCAGGGCGGCCGGGAGATCAAACCCGGCCGCTTCCGGCGATTGATAGGCCGGAATGCCCCCTCTGGGGTTTAAAAATTGGATTTTGACTTTGACCTGTTTAATTCCCGGTTTCATAAACGTTTTGGTCGATCAAGGGTCAACTCCGATTTCGTCATTGCAAGGCGGAGCCGAAGCAATCTCTCTTTCAGATTACGGAATTTATCCTGAGTTTTTACAGAAGATTGCGTCGCTTCGCTCGCAATGACAAGAGAAAATATTTAACCAATCAGGATTATTGAAACGGGACAAAAAGTTCTTCCTGTTCGAGTTTACCCAGGGCCGCCAGGGAAAAATTATCTACTTTAAAGATATCCCTGGCCACCTGGCTGACCTCTTCCCGGGTTACCCGGGTGAAGCCCTCCAGGACTTCCGAAATGGCCACCGGCTTGCCGAAATAAAACTCGCCCCGGGCCAGGCGGGCCATCCGCCCATCCGATCCTTCCAGGCTCAGCAGCAGGTTTCCCCGGATCTGCTCCTTGACCCGGTGCAAGTCCTCTTCCGAAATCTCCCCGTCCTTGACCAGATTGATTTCCTTGCCGATCAGTTCCAGACATTCCCGAACCTGCCCGGGGGAAGTGGAAAGGCCTATCCCCAGGATGCCGGTATCCAGAAAAGCATTGGTAAACGAATAGATCGAATAGGCCAGGCCCCGCTTTTCCCGGATTTCCTGGAACAACCGCGAGCTCATACCTCCCCCGAGGTAGACATTCAGGACCTGGAAAGCATATCGGTGGGGATGGGTCATCGAATACCCCAGATTGCCCATGCAGAGGTAAACCTCCTCCAGAGGCTTATGGATCGACTTGATCCGGATGGAGGGCTTTTCCGAAAGCCGGATCGGGTCCGGTTCCCGGGAAATCCTGTCTCCGGGGAAGGTGGAAAAATAACGGTTGACCCGGTCCTTGAACGTCCGCATCTCCACCTGGCCGGCGGCCGCCAGGATAATCCGGGGAGGCTGATAATAATTTTCCCAGAACCTGACGATCCGGTCCCGGGAAATCCCGGCGATGACTTTTTCGCTGCCGACGACCGGACGGCCGAGGGGATCTTCCGGAAATAAGATTTCAAAAAACAGATCGTGTACGAGTTCGTCCGGGCTGTCTTCGACCATCTTGATTTCCCGGAGGACTACTTCCCTTTCGCGTTCCAGCTCCTCCGGATTAAAAGTCGAGTGGATCAGCATGTCCGACAGGAGATCCAGGGCGAGATCAATATGCTCCGGCAGGACCTTGACGTAGAAGCAGGTAAATTCCTCGCCGGTGAAACCGTTGAGGACTCCCCCGACCCCGTCAATATCGCGGGCCAGGTCAAACGCCGATCTTTTCTGGGTGCCTTTAAAAAGCAGGTGCTCGATGAAGTGAACGATTCCGCTTTCTTCTTCTTTTTCCACCCGGGATCCCATCAGCACCCAGGCGCCGATGGTTACCGAGGGCGAATTGGGGACGTTTTCGGTCAGGAGCCGAATCCCGTTTTCCAGAACCTCCTTCTCATAAACCGAAGGTGAACCGGCGCTGCCTCCGATCGCCATTTAGCGTTTTCGGTAATCCTTTCTTTCGCCGCGGTCATCGCGGCGGCGGTCATCCCCGCGGTCGGAGGGGGCAGGACCCTTGGGGGCCTTGGCCTCGGCTTCGAATTCCTCCGGGCTCATCGCTTCCTTCCGGCTCAGTCGGATCTTCCCGTCCCCGTCGATATCCAGGACCTTGACCACCATCTCATCCCCTTCCCGGCAGATATCGGTGACCTTATCGACCCGGTTCGGGGAAAGCTGGGAAATATGGACCAGGCCATCGGTCCCGGGCAGGATCTGGACAAACGCCCCGAAATCCATGATTTTCTGGACTTTCCCGACATAAACCTTGCCGATCTCGGCTTCGGCGGTCAGTTCCCGGACCATCTCGATCGCCTTTTCCATTGACTTGGGATCCACGGAAAAAATATTGACCCGGCCTTCGTCGTAGACATCCATCTTGACCCCGGTCAGCTCGACAATCCGCTTGATATGTTTCCCGGCCGGCCCGATCACATCCTTGATCTGGTTCGGTTTGATCATCAGGCTGGTGACCCTCGGGGCGTATTGGGAAAGTTCCTTCCGGGCGGCGGGGAGCGCCGCGTTCATTTTTTCGAGTATTTTCAGCCGCGCCTCGCGGGCATCGGCCAAACCCCGGGCGAAAACCTCAGAACTCAGGCCAGAAATCTTGATATCCATCTGCATGGCGGTTATCCCCTCGCGGGTGCCTGCCACCTTGAGATCCATGTCCCCGAGATGATCCTCGTCCCCCAGGATATCGGTAAGCACGAAATAATCATTTCCTTCCTTCATCAGCCCCATGGCGACCCCGGCCACCGGGGATTTAAGCGGTACCCCGGCGTCCATCAAGGCCAGGCTGGAACCGCAGACGGTTGCCATCGAAGAGGATCCGTTGGACTCCATGATCTCCGAGACCACCCTCACGGTATAGGGAAAATCATCCGGGTTGGGCAGAACCGCCTGCAGGGACCGGGAGGCCAGAACCCCGTGCCCGATTTCTCTTCGACCGGGGCTGCCGACCCGCTTGACTTCTCCCACCGAGAAAGGCGGAAAATTGTAATGGAGCATGAATTTCCGGTAGCTATCCCCTTCCAGATCCTCGATCAGCTGTTCATCTTCCTCCGAACCGAGGGTCACGGCCACCAGGGCCTGGGTTTCACCCCGGGTAAAGAGGGCCGAGCCGTGCACCCGGGGCAGGATCCCGGGTTCGCAGGTAATCGGGCGGATCGCGGTGAGCTCCCGGCCGTCTATTCTCCGCTGCTTTTCCCGCACCAGCGTGCGCAATTTCCGCTTCTCCCATTCGTTCAGGCATTCTTCCCACCGGATTTTTTCCTGGGCCTGAGCGGGGCTGGAGGAATCCCCCGGAAAGAGCCCGGTCATAAACTCTCTGCGGATCTTTTCAATCGCCCGGTTGCGATCCAATTTGGCAGTGTTTTTCAGGCATTCCTGAAATTTCGCCCCAAGGCTTTCCTCGATCCGGGCCAGGTCCGCAGCCGCGAACTCCACCTGGGGCCAATCCATTTTCGGACGGCCGGCCACCCGGACCAGTTCCGCCTGCAGCCTGACCGGTTCCGCCAGGTTCTCCTGGGCGAAAATCAGGGCGCTGACCATGTCGGACTCGGAAACCACCCCGAAGGAACCCTCCACCATCACGATCCCGTTCTGGTCGCCGGAAACCACCAGGTCCATATCCCCTTCCTTGATTTCCCGGACGGAGGGATTGACGATGAACTTCCCGTCTTTCCTCCCGATCCTGATCCCGGAGATCAGGCGGTTAAGAGGCAGATCGGTAATCCCCAGCGCCGCGGAAGCCCCGAGCAGGGCGGGGATGTCCGGCAGGTTCTCCTGGTCGTAGGACAAAACGGTCGCGATAATCTGCGTCTCCCAGTAATAGTGCTTGGGAAACATCGGACGGAGGGTGCGGTCGATCAGCCGGGAGGTGATTATCTCTTTTTCCCCCGGCCTTCCTTCCCGCCGGAAAAAGCCTCCCGGGATCCTCCCGCCGGCGTAGGTCTGTTCCTGGTAATTGACGGTCAGGGGAAGATGATCCGCGACCTCCAGTTCATCCCGGTTGGTGGAGACCGTAACCAAAACCACGGTATCCCCGTATTGCACCCAAACCGCTCCGTTGGCCTGACGGGCCACCCGGCCGGTTTCCAGAAGTAATCGCTTTCCTCCCCACTTGGTTTCAACCTTACTCATGCTTTTTTCCCTTCTTTAAATGTTCCTTGGGTTTGTTTCGGGGAAAACCGGTTTTGCGTCCCATCCCTTTCGGTGACGGGCCTCCGGAATCATCTTCCTGGATATTTCCCCGGGAAATATTTTATTTACTTGCGGAGGCCCAGGCTCTCGATCAGGGAGCGATAGCGATCGGGAGAATGCTTCCGGAGATAATCAAGCTGTTTTCTCCGCTTCCCGACCATTTTCAGCAATCCCCGGCGGGAATGGTGATCCTTCCGGTGAGACTGCAGATGCTCGGTCAGGCTCTGGATTCTCCCGGTAAGAAGCGCGACCTGCACTTCCGGAGAACCGGTATCTCCTTCGTGAACCTGGAAAGACTTGATGACACCCTGCTTGTTTTGTTCGGCTGTTTGCTTTTCCATTTTCCTTTCCTGTTCCTTTTGTTATTGAACCAAATATTCCTCTTTATCTCCAGTTGGTAATGATCGGCCGGAAAAAGTGGAAAGACGGGATTTGATCATGGGAATGGAAATTACCATCTGTTCCCAGCATTTTTTCTCGATCCTTTTTTCAATCTCTTCCAAGCTGAACGACTCGCGCAGGCCGAAACTCCCGCAGCGAACCCTCCGGAGTTCCCCGACATAGGCCCCGCAACCCAGTTCCCGGCCCCATTCCGAAACCAAAGCCCGGATAAACGTGCCCTTGGAACAATGAACCCCGAAAACCACCTCCGGAAACTTAAAGTCCAGAAGCCGGAGCTGGTAAATCCAGATCTCCCGCGCTTTCCGTTCCACTTCCTCGCCGCGGCGAGCCAGGCGATACAGAGGCACCCCATCCACCTTGACCGCGGAATACATCGGGGGCACCTGCAGCTGCCGGCCGATCTTGGGGGCGAACAGTTTTTCGATATCCTCGGGCCCGAAGGAAAAATCCCGGACCTCCCGGAGCACCCGCCCTTCGGCGTCTCCGGTATCGGTTTCCTTCCCCAGGATCATCTTCCCGATATACTCCTTGTCCTCCTCCATCAGAAACCGGGAAAGCTTGGTGCCTTCCCCGATCAAGAGCAGCAAAACCCCCGTCGCCAAGGGATCCAAGGTGCCGGCATGGCCGACCTTCGGGCCGGCGAGCATCCGGCGCACCCGGTCCACCACCTGGTGGGAACTCATCCCGGCAGGCTTGTCCGCCGGGATGAGCCCGCTGACCCGGGGATCGGTTTCCTGCCGGAAATAACCGGGAGCGTTATTCAAGTTTGCTTTCTTCAAGTAATGCATCAATCCGGTCCGCCTCGTCTAAAGAGTCATCATACTTGAAACTGAGATTGGGGGTGATCCGGAGGCCGAGCATGCGGCCCAGCTGACTTTGGATAAAACCCCGGGCCCCGGAAAGGACCGATTCCACTACCGTCCGCTCGCTTTCACTCCCCACCATCCGGAAAAAAACCCGGGCCTCGCGCAGATCCGGGGTAACCGAAACCTGAGTTATTTCCAGGATTCCTACCCGCGGATCTTTCATCTCCCGGATTAAGATCTGGGAGATTCCCTCGCGAATCAATTTAGCCACCCGTTCCGGCCGACGTAAAACCATGAGCAATAGCCCTAAAGGGCGATAATTTCTTCCTCGGCATTAATCACTTCCACCTGCCGGTATTTATCCAGCCAATCCCTGAGTTCCTGGAATTTTACCGTTACCTGGGTCCGGCTTCTGCCTGCCGTCACGACCCCCAGCTGGGTCCGCTGCCAGAGGTCCCCGTCTCCCACTTCGAGCGCGGAAACCTGGAATTCCCGGATGATCCGTTCCAGCATCCCTTTCAAAACCTGGCGCTTGCCCTTCAGGGAATCATTCCCGGGCAGATAAAGATCCAATTTCAAAACCCCGACCACCAATTGCTATTCCCCGGTTTCATTCCCGAACCAGTTCAAAACTTTCGACAATGTCCCCGGTCTGGATATCCTCGCATCCCTCGACCTTGATTCCGCACTCGAAATCCGCCAGCACCTCCCGCGCGTCGTCCTTGAACCGGCGCAGTGAGGCGA
>JAPLJL010000125.1 GCA_026388615.1 Pseudomonadota bacterium
GAAGGAAAAAAAGTAGTAGGTAGTAGACGGTAGGCGGGGAAAACAAAATAAACCGAATGAACGAAATATTTAGTCTGCGGTCGGCGGTCTGCGGTCGGCGGTCATCCAGACAAACTTGAGATGGATAACACCTGTTCGGAAAAAACGGAGGCCATTATTGAAACCCGGGAAGGTTTTCACTTCCCCTTCGCCCGGGAGGGGTTTTTCCTCATCGGGATCGGCCTGGCCGGGATGGTTTTCGGTTTTTTCCTCAAACTCTACGGTTTCGCGGGGATTTTCCTTCTCTTCACCCTCTTCTCGCTCTATTTTTTCCGCGACCCGCGCCGTTCCTTAAAGCTCGGTCCGGGGATCATCATTTCCCCGGCGGACGGGAAGATCATCGAGGTCAGCCGGGTCCGGGAAGACAACTTCCTCAAGGCCGAGGTGAACTGGGTGGTGATCTTCATGTCTCCCCTGAATGTGCATGTCAACCGCGCCCCGGTCACCGGCCGGGTTTTCGGGAAGGAAAAAAGTGGCCGGTCTTACCTGGTCGCCTCCCGGCCGGAGGCGGCCAACCGTAACGTCCAGGTTTCTCTCGCCCTCCGGATGGAAAACGGCCGCGGGGTGCTGATGAAGCAGATCGTGGGCGCGGTGGCCCGCCGGATTGTCTGTCATCCCCGGGTGGACGATAATCTTAGGCAGGGAGAGCGGATCGGCCTGATCCGCTTCGGCTCCCGGGTGGAAATTTTCCTGCCCGATCCGGTTCGGATCAAAGTCCGGCCGGGAGACGTGGTCCGGGGCGGGGAAACCATAATTGGAGAATGGTAATGCCGACCCTCAGGATGAAAAGAAAGAATAAACTCCGGGATAGAATCCAAGGCATCCCCATTGCCCCGAACCTGGTCACCTCCGCGAGCCTCTTCTGCGGCTTCTACTCGATTATGCTCTCGATCAACGGCCAATTCCAGAAATCCGCCTGGCTGATCATGGGCGCGGTTTTCTTCGACATGTTCGACGGCCTGGTCGCCCGGCTGACCCACTCCCAGAGCCAGTTCGGGAAAGAGTACGATTCCCTGTCCGACCTGCTCTCCTTCGGGGCGGCCCCTTCGATCCTGATGTACCTCTGGGCCTTTCAGTCCCTCGACCGCCTGGGCTGGGCCGCGGCATTTCTCTTCACCGCCTGCGCCGCCCTCCGGCTCGCCCGCTACAACATCCATACCGTCGTGACGGATACGCCCAAGGGCGATTTCACCGGGCTGGCTTCCACCGCCGCCGGCGCCACTGTGGCCGCGATCGTGCTTTTTTTCCACGAGTTCGGTCTCTCTCCCGCTGATACCTACCCGTATTCCTTCCTCCTCACTCAGTGCGGCCTGGCGCTCCTGATGGTCAGCCCCCTGCCCTACCGGAGCCACAAGGCCCTGAACCTCGCGGCCCGGAGGCCTTTTTACATCATGCTCATCGCGATCGCGATCTTTACGCTCATCATCCTCAATCCGGAAATGATGTTTATCATCGGGTTCGGATCCTACGCCCTCTCCGGCCCGTGCGAATGGACCTGGAAAAAATTCCACCGGCAGCCGGCCGGGGAGCCCGGGATCGAGACGAAGGGGCCGGAATCCGGTCCGGGCAAAACCGGCGAATGATAAAAAAATGGCCGAACTGGTAAAAATATTTGACACCACGCTCCGGGACGGCGAGCAGTCCCCCGGGGCCAGCATGAACCCGGAGGAGAAAATCCGGGTGGCCAAGCAGCTGGAGCGCCTCCAGGTGGACGTGATCGAGGCCGGCTTTCCTTTCTCCTCCGAAGGGGATTTTGAATCGGTCCGGCGGATCGCCCGGGAGATCAAGGGGGTCGAGATCGCTGGCCT
>JAPLJL010000339.1 GCA_026388615.1 Pseudomonadota bacterium
ACTATTAACTAACTGAATATTTAAATTAGACATTGGACATTTGGATTTTTCTACATTGATTAAAAATTAGACATTAGAAATTAAAAATTTTCTTACCTTTCCTTATTTCTTGAGATTATAAAAAACCCCGGTCCCTTGATAGCGGGCCACTTCCCCCAGTTCCTCTTCGATCCGGATCAGCTGATTGAACTTGGCGATCCTCTCGCTCCGGGAAACCGAGCCGGTCTTGATCAACCCGGCGTTGCTGGCGACCGCGAGATCGGCGATGAAGGGATCCTCGGTTTCCCCGCTCCGGTGGGAAATCACCGAGGTGTATCCGGAGCGCTGGGCCAGGCTGATCGCATCCATGGTTTCGGTCAGGCTGCCGATCTGGTTCAACTTGATCAGGACGGAATTAGCCACCTTGAGCTCAATCCCCTTCCGGATCCGCTCGACGTTGGTGACAAAGATATCGTCTCCGACAATCTGGATGCGCTTCCCCAGCCGGCCGGTCAGGAGCCTCCATCCGTCCCAGTCGTCCTCGGCCAGGCCGTCCTCGATGGAAATGATCGGATACTTTTCCAGCCAGCGCTCGTAGAAATCCACCAGTCCGGCCGCGTCATATTCCCGGCCCTCGCCTTTCAGGGCGTAAACCTTCCGGTCGGCGTCGTAGAACTCCGAGGCGGCGCAGTCGAGGGCGATCTGGGCATCCATCCCCGGTTCGTAGCCGGCCTTTTCAATCGCGGCGAGAATCAGCTCGATTGCCTCGCTGTTCTGTTTCAGGTTGGGGGCAAAGCCACCCTCATCCCCGACCCCGGTTGCCAGGCCTTTGGCTTTTAAAACCGTGCGGAGGGATTGAAAAATCTCCGCCGCCACCCGGATCGCTTCGGTAAAGTTCACCGCCCCGGAGGGCAGGATCATGAACTCCTGGATATCCAGGTTGTTATCGGCGTGCCGGCCACCGTTGATCACGTTGAGCATCGGAACCGGGAGCAGAACCGCCCCGGTCCCGCCCAGGTACCGGTAGAGCGGCAAGCCGCAAGCTTCCGCGGCCGCCCGGGCCGCGGCCAGGGAAACTCCCAGGATGGCGTTGGCTCCCAGCCGGGATTTGTTCTCGGTCCCGTCCAGGCTGATCATCTTCCGGTCCAAGGCCGCCTGCGCGGTCACCTCCATCCCGATGATTTCCGGGGCGATCAGCTCGATCACGTTCTCCACCGCCCGTTTGACCCCTTTGCCGAGGTAACGGCCGGCCACCCCGTCCCGGAGTTCCAGGGCCTCGAATTCCCCGGTGGAGGCGCCGGAAGGCACCGCGGCCCGGCCCTGATAACCGTCCTCGGTGGTGATTTCCACTTCCACGGTCGGGGTTCCGCGGGAATCCAGGATCTCCCGGGCCCGGACCTCGACAATCACCGACATGTATTTCTCCTGGCTAACCTTACCATCCGGATTAATTTTTACCCTTCATACCCCTCCCCCGGGTGAAAATCCTCAGGGCCAACCCTCTCCCCGAAGGAAGAGGGTTGGCCTGAGCTAAGTCAAAGGGGAGATTGA
>JAPLJL010000152.1 GCA_026388615.1 Pseudomonadota bacterium
GGCTGCTTACTTCTTGCGGCGGTCGGCCGTCGGCGGTCTGCGGTCTTCGTTGGCTATTCCGGTGTCTGATACATGCCCTTCAGGGGAGCCAGGTAATTTTCCCAGACTCTCCCGTAGCGCTGGGCGTCGACCGCGGGCTTCTTCAGCATTTTCCGGCAGAACTCCACCTGCTCGGGCGTGCTGCTGGCTTTCCCGAGGAGCTGGAGCGCGAACTTGGAGAAGTCCCGGATCATGAAATCAAACATCTGGTCCACCAGGTCGTTGTCGATCTTGTAGATTTTCGAGTTTTCCAGGATGAGCTGGGCGTAAACCACCAGCGTGAAAATTTCCCCCAGGCTCATCAGGAAGTCGATATCCTTCTTCTGCGCATCGTCCGGGGTGGCGGAGGTGAGGAACTCCCGGAAGACCTCGATCTGCTCCTGGAAGACTTTGACGTTGGGCAGGGGGAAGGAGTCGAAGGCTGGTCGGAAATCGTGGAACTGGATCTTGCCCAGGCCCTTGGTCGGCCCCTGGCGGAAAAGGAAATCGTCGTTCCGGGTGTGGCTCTGCTGTTCCAGCTCGGGGAACGGGGCGGGATTGAAGAAGTAATTGGCCATGAACTTGACGATCAGGGCGATGTTTACGTGAACGGTGCCCTCTAGCCGGGGGAGCATCCGGATATCCCGGGCCGCCATCTCGAAGTAGGTATCCTTTTCCATGCCCTTGGCGGCGATGACATCCCAGAGCAGGGTGATCACGTCATCGCCCTGGGTGGTCACCTTCATTTTCACCACCGGGCTGAAAAGGAGATAACGCCGGTCTTCCGGTGAGGCTACGCGCATGTAGTCGGCGGTCCGGAGGGCGAAGAGCTTCATGGCCAGGAGCCGGGTGTAGGCGTCGGTGAACATCTGCTTGACGTGGGGAAAATCGGTCACGAACATGTTGTAGAGTCGGCGGTGGGAGGCGTGGTTGAAGGCCTCGTAGAGGGCGTGGGTGCAGATTCCGATCGAGGCCCAGCCCAGGTTGTACTTGCCGATATTGACGGTGTTGAGGGCCGAGTCCCAGGCCAGGGGGCCCCGGGAGAGGATCTCGGCTTCGGTCACGGGGTAATCTTTAAGGCCGAAATTGGCCACGTAATTCTGGGAATTGACCACATTTTTCACCAGATTGAAGTTCCGGCTCCGGTAGTCGGCCGAGAAAAATACGTATTCTTCCTTCCCGGCGAACTTGCCGAAGGTCGAGACCATCGGGGCGGTGTTGCCGTTGCCGATATAGTATTTTTCCCCGTTGGCCAGGTAAGTGCCGTCCGGCTGGGGGGTGAGCGTCATCTCGGTCGAGTAAATATCGGCCCCGTGCTTCTGCTCGGAGAGCCCGAAGGCGAAGACCTCCCCCTCCTGCAGGAGCCGGGCCGCCCGTTTTTTCAGCTCCTCGTTCGGGGACATCCAGATCGGGCCCAGGCCGAGGATGGAAACCTGCCAGGTATACCAATAAGACAGCCCGTAGAAGGCGAGGATCTCGTTAAACTCGCAGATCCGCCAGGTATCCCAGCGGCTGTCGGGACCTCCGTAGGGCGTGGGGGTGAGGAGGGTGGCGAAGAGCCCTTCCTTCTTGTTGAATTCCAGGAAATCGGCGTACCAGGCTCGCGCGTGGTCGTCATCCTTGATCCGGCGCATGCCTTTCTTCTCGAAGAACTCGATGGTCTTCTGCATGATCTCCCGTCCGCGCGCGTCCGGGTAGAAGCGGTTATGTTTCTTGGGATTGAATAGAATCATTATTCCTCCTCTTTTAAAAGTAAGCAGTAAGCAGTATGCAGTAAGCAGCAAAAAACGGTTTTGGGTTTTTGGTGATAGGTTTTGGGCTTTAACCCATGACCCATGACCCATCACCTACGACCTATGACCTATGACCTATGACCAAAAACCTTACTTTTTCAATTGCGGCAGCAGCGTGAGTGTCATCCCTTTCCCGTAGGTCTTGAGCTCGAAGCGGACGGTTCCCTCGGTGGTGGTTTCCTTCCCGGACTCATCCGTGCCCTTAGACTTTCCTTTCATTTCATAGGTTACCATGCCGCCGGGGACCTTGTCGGAAGTATAAAAGCTGATTTCGAAAGTATCGCCCTGCTCGGTTTTCCCGGTGATCTGGAGTTTTTGGGCGTCAAACCGGCCGGCGGGGGTCTGCACCGTAGCCTGGCTCATGCTGACATTCACGTCGGGCTTAGGCTCTTTGCCTTTCACCGGCTTCTCGCCTTTACCGCTTTCGGTTTGGTAGACATTTTCATTTTCCAGGGGGATTTCCTCCGCGGCTTCACCGGGGAACTGGGCCAGGAGCCGGAGAAGCTGGGCCTGCTTGGGGGCGAAGAGACCTTCGTAGATGGTGATGTCGCTGCTTTCCTGTCCGCGGACCTCCAGGTGCCACCATTCCTCGCCGGCCGGGGTCTTCTGGGCCAGGCCCTTTTTGATCCAGGCGATGTTGGCAGCGGGTTTTTCCTTCTTTTTATTGGTGGCTTTATATTGCCACTCGGTCCAGTCGCCCCGGTGGTAAGGATAGTTGTCGAGGATAATCGGAGTTCCGTAGCTGTAGAAAGCCATCGCGAAAGAGGCCCTAACCATGGCCTGACGGAGGGGGGTGAGAAGTTTTTGGGCCACCGCTTCACTGGCTTTCTCCCCGGCCGTGCTCATGGCCCGGTCGGTCACCTGACCCAGGATTCCGGAACAGCCCAGGAACAGCATTCCCGAGAGTAGAAATATATATATTTTCAGGGATTTATTATGCATTTTTCGTCTTGATTCAGGTTATTTCCAAATTTCAGGTTCCGGTAATTGAATGCCTAAATTTAACTCGAAAAAAGAAGATCAGGCAAGGCGACGGGCAAAGAGCATAGGGCATAGAGCATGGCGCAAAGAGCAGGGAGCCTAAAAGCCTAAGAGTTAAGAAGCCTAAGAGTTAAGAAGCC
>JAPLJL010000156.1 GCA_026388615.1 Pseudomonadota bacterium
CTTGGAATCGTCGGCACTCATTTCCTCCACCCGGCGGGCGATTTCGGCCCAGTCCAGATCAGGCTCGGGAGCGGATTTCTCCACCGGGGGCGGGGACGGAGGCGAAGGGGCGGGCGAGGGTTGTTTCTCCGGTTCCGGCCGGGTCGGCCGGGATTCGGGCTGGTGAAAGATCAGGGTGCTGTTTCCGACCTGAATGACGTCTCCGTCCCGGAGTTCGGCGGTATTTATCTTTTCTCCATTCAGGGTGGTGCCGTTCAGGCTCTCCAGGTCGGCCAGGATATAGGAATTTTCCTCCCGGCGGATCTGGCAGTGTTTCCGGGAAACCGGGATCTCCGGAAGGCAGAGGTCGCTTTCCGGGAGCCGGCCGATGTTGAACTCCGACCCCAGGATCGGGAACATCTGAAAAGTGTCGGGGGACTCTTTTTGGATCAGGTAAGCCACCGGGGCAACTCAAGGATTATGACCAGAAGCGAGACAACGGCGAGCACCAGGAAAAGCGCACTCAGGGAGTAGGAACTGCCTTTCAGGTCCGGGCGGATCCTGAGTAAGACCAGCGAAATCGTTCCCAGGATGAAAGCGAACAGGGCGGTGAGAATTCCCGCGGCCAGGCCGATGGCGAGGATCTGGGAACCGAGGGGGTGGTGGGTAAGCAGGGAGCGCCAGAGGAAGAGAAAGATCAGGAAGACCGGGCCGGAGAAAAGGCTCGCAAGAAAAGCGGCATAAGCCAGGCGGGAGCGCCTCCGGCCCAGAAATTTCCGGAGCAGGGGATGGTTGCAATGAATGCAGATCTCCCCCGTTTCCTGCGGAATCCCGCAATAAGGACATTCGACCTGGCGGCGGGCGGAAGGCAGGAAAGCCTGGTTCAGGTTGGCTCCCTGCAATTCGGCGCCTTCGAAGGAAGCATGGGAAAGGTCCGCGCCCTCAAGATCGGCCCCGGTCAGATCGGAACCGATCAGCTTGGCGTTCAGGAATTTGGCGCGTTTGAGCTGGGCGTTGATGAAATTGGATTTGATCCCGTCCGCCCCGCTGAAATCCGCCCCGATACCCTTGACGTTACGGAGGACCGCGGAGGAAAGCCCGGCGCCTTTCAGGTTAGCCGAAGTCAGGTTGCTGTCGGAAAGATTGCTGTTGGAAAGGTCGGCGTAGGCCAGTTCGGCTTTGGCCAGGTTGCATTTCCGGAGGTCGGCGGCTTTCAGGGAGGCGCCCCGGAAATTGGCGAAGGCGATTTGGGACTGAGAAAGGTTGGCTTCGTCCAGATTCGCGGATTCAAAATCGGAACCGGTAAAATCCGCCGGGGAGAAAGTGCTTTTCACGAGGTTGGCCTGGAAAAAGCTGGCGGCCCGGGCCAGGATATTGCTGGTTTCGGAGGTCTCGAAATTGGCCCGGCTTAAATCGGCTCCGCTCAGGTTGATTTTTTTTAAAACCGCGCCGCGAAAATCCACCCCGCTCAAATCCCCGTTTTTCAGGAGAACCGTGTCCAGGTTGGCCCGGGTGAACTTGGCGTTGCTCAGGTCGGCTTCGGAGAGATCGGCATTGGAGAGGTTGATCTGGATCAGGGTGGTTTGACTCAGGTCGGCCGAGAAAAAATTCACCCGGTTGAAACTGGCCTGGGTCAGGTTCGCGCCACTGAGGTTGGCCCCGGAGAAGTCGACATGATCCCCGGTGCAGCCTTTGAGATTGGCGTTTTTAATCAGGGCTTTGGCCAGGATGGCATGGTCCAGCCGGCTGCCGGAGAGATCAACCTTTTCCAGGATGGCGTGGGACAGGTTCGCGCGGGTCAGGTTGGCGCCGGCGAGGATGCAGGAGGTCAGGTTCTGGCAGGAGAGATCAATCCCGGAAAGGTCGGCTCCGGCCAGATTTTTCCCGACCAGTTCCTTTTTTCCGGAGATGTATTCCAGAACCTGTGAACGGTTGAGAGCTTCCATGCTTTATCGCAAATGCCCTTGTTCAGGGTTCAAAGTTCAGAGTTCCCTCCGGGCCGTAGGCCCTACAGGGCCGGAGGCAAGGTTAAGAGACTTATGATTCTTCAGATCGAAGTTTTCCGGATTCAACTTTTGAACCTTGAACCGTGAACCTGACAACCCGAATAATTACACTTTATCAATGCGTACCTGTCTGTCATTCTAGATATAAATGGTGATTAGCGTCAAATTAGATTAGGATATCTCCAAACCGCCAAAGGCAAAGATGGCCCTCAGGCATTATCCAAAAATAATGATTTTCCTCGCCGGATTTTCTTTTTTTCCGGTTTTTCCGGCAAAAGCGGAAGTTCTGGATACGGGGGTTATTCGGATCCGCGTTTCGTTAAATCCCTTCCAACTGGAATTTCAAAATCAACTGGGAGAGGTGTTTCTTAACGGCGTGACCCGGGATTTTACCGACCCCCGCTATCAGGGGGTGACTTTCTCGCCCGCCGCTTCGACCCCGGAAGATCCCGGCTATCTTTACCCCGGTTTTGCCTGGGAGGTCCGGTCCCAGGAGGAAAGTCGGGAGTGGTACGGTTGCCAGACGTCCGAGTTGGACGACTCGGCAGTTGATGACTGGGCGATTTCCTGCCCCCCCGAAAGCCCGGGGCAAAATGGGATCAAGGTCAGGATAAAGGTGCTGGATCTCAACATCATCCGGGTGGAGATAACCCCGGATTCAACCCGGGCCGTGGACCGGGTCAGCCTGGCCTTCAATTCGTCCGCCGAGGAACATTTCTTCGGCTTGGGGGAGAGGTTTAACGGAGTGGACCAAAAGGGCCGGACGGTCTACTGCTGGAGCGAGGAGGGCCCGGTGGGCTTGGGCCTGGGCTCCGAGGTCCCCCCCTTTCCGGACGGATCCCAAGCCACTTACTGGCCGGTCCCATTTTTTCTCAGCAACCGTGGATACGGGATTCTCCTGGATACCGGATACCGGACCAATTTTGAACTGACCTCGGTCTACCCGGACGCCTTCCGGCTGGAGACCGAGGGGCCGAGTTTGAAATTCTACCTTTTTTACGGACCCGACCCCAAAAAAATCATTTCCGATTATACCCGGATGGGGGGCGGGAACCCGCCCCTCCCTCCCCGTTGGGTCTTCGCGCCCTGGAACGACGCGATCGGGGGGGAGCAGGAGGTACGAAAACGGGTGGAGACGATCCGGTCAAATCATATTCCTTCCAGCGTGATCTGGACCGAGGACTGGGCTTCCCCGCAGGGGAGTTACTCGGTCAACGAGGACTTTTATCCCGGGCTGGGGCAATTGATTGACGATCTCCACCAGGATGGATTTCGATTCCTGACTTATTACTGGCCCTACCTGATTGAGGGAACCCCGGAATTCAGCGAGGGGGTCCAGCAGCAAGCAGTGGTAAAACGCCCCGACGGCGAGCCGTTGATCTTCCCGGTGATGTTCCGCCGGGTGGCTGAGGTTGATTTTACCAATCCTTCCGCCGTCTACTGGTACCAGTCCCTGCTCCAGCGGGGAATCGACCTGGGCTTTGACGGCTGGATGTTTGACTTCGGGGAATATACCCCGGCCGCCGCCAAATTCTCGGACGGCCGGAGCGGCCGGGAGCTGCATAACCGCTATCCGTTTTTCGCCCAAAGCGCGGTCCGGGATATTTTATCCAGGGAACACCCGGACGGCGATTTTACCTTTTTCTGCCGGTCGGGTTATCTGGGCTCGCAGGGCCAGGTGGATATCGCCTGGCCGGGTGACCAGAACACCTCCTGGGAAGCGGCGGATGGACTTCCCTCGGTTATTCCCGCCGGTCTTTCCCTGGGATTGTCCGGGGTGGCTTTATTTGGCCCCGACATCGGAGGTTATCATTCGGTTTTTTCCGCCAACACCGACCGCGAACTTTTTTACCGCTGGGTCCAGGTCGGGGCGCTCTCGCCCATCATGCGGACCCACCATGGCTGGCCGGGTGGAAACTGGTCTTTCGATACCGACCAGGAAACCCTGGATCTCTATCGGGAATACGCACGCCTGCATACGCGGCTTTTCCCCTACCTGTACGCTTATGCCGCCCGGGCGCACGCGACCGGATTGCCAATCATGCGGCATCTTTTCCTCCATTATCCAAGCGATCCCGAGGTTTTCGGTCTCAATTACGAGTACCTGCTGGGTGAGGAGATCCTGGTGGCCCCGGTGATTTCGGCCGGAGCCCGGGAACAGAGGCTGTACCTTCCTTACGGCACCTGGTTCGATTTTTGGACCGACCGGAGTTACGCCGGTCCGGGATGGGTCACGGTGCCCGCCCCGCTCGATCGAATCCCCCTCCTGGTCCGGTCGGGAACCATAATCCCTATGCTTAATCCCGAAGTGGAAACCCTGTCGTCAGTGGAGGGGTCATTTATCCGGGGGTACAGTGACGGAGAACTTTATGTCCAGGTTTATCTCCCCGAAGCCACCAACCAGATTGCGGGAGCCAGTTTCGAACTTGCGGATGGGACCAGTATTTCCCTGGACGGCCGGAAGGGCGGGTGGCCGGTGCTGCCCAAGAAAATAGATAGCCATCGCAACCAGCAGACCATTCCGGAAGAGAAAACCTTACCGGGATTCGCCAATTCGAACCCGGCTTGGTTTTACGATCGAGCGTCTCAGCGGTTGAGGATTAAGGTCCAAGCCGAAAAAGATTTGCTTACTTCCGGCCCGATCGGTGATGACCAGGTCGGGCTGGTTATTTCTATTTCCGGGGTGATTCAGAGATCGTATGAGTTCTCCATCTTCTATCCGCAGCCGGAAGTGGAAGGATGCGCGGTTTCCCGCCCGGAACGGACCCCCGCCGCCTACGGGTGGATTCCGGTGATATTGTTTTTAATTATTTTTAGCGGGTCTTTTCTGCGGTATCGGGTAAGGAAAATAAGAAAATGAAATTGAGTGATGATTTCTAA
Organism: Pseudomonadota bacterium; assembly: GCA_026388615.1. GTDB lineage: Bacteria > Desulfobacterota > JAPLJL01 > JAPLJL01 > JAPLJL01 > JAPLJL01. The sequence continues at coordinate 4,866 of JAPLJL010000156.1, forward strand.
AGTTTCAATTAAGAACGTAAATAGCGTTGATTTTCAATCCTAATGCCCGGAAAGGCCGGGGAGGAAAAAAGTTTCTTTCCGACATCAAATCGGTGATGGGTGGGCGGGGTGAAATCATCGTCACCGAAAACGTTCAGGACATTCCCCGGGCCATCTCCCGTTTAAAAGACATCGACTTTAACGTTCTGGGACTTTACGGCGGGGATGGAACGGCTTTTCATACCCTGACCAATTACATCCAGCAGGATGGGTATCGTCCCCTTCCTCAGGTGCTCCTTCTGCGGGGCGGAACTATGAATGTGGTCATGGCCTATTTCAAAAGCGGGCTCGGCCCGTCCGAGATGTTCAAGAAACTTCTGGAAAAAGCCCAGAAAGGCGAGCCGTTCGAGACGGTACCCGTGAATCTCCTCCGGGTCAACGATTATTACGGTTTCACCGTCGGACTCGCCATGCCGGCCAAACTGGTGGCCGCCTACCAGGAAGGCGGCGACATCGGGATGAACAAGTCCTTCCGGATCACCGCGCGTCTGATCGCTTCCTCCCTGGTCGAAGGGGAGTATTCCCGCCGGCTTTTCGCCCCCATGCCGGCCCGGCTCTGGGTCGAAGGGAAAGAGGCCCCGCTGAAAAGCTTCTCCTTGATTATGGCCTCCACCATAAATAACTGCGGGCTCGGATTCCATCCTTTCTACCGGGCGGAGGAAAAGCCGGGCTTTTTCCATTTTCTCGCCACTGATGAAAAACCGGGACGGATTGTCCGGCATATCGGGAGCTTCCGGAAGGCGGAAGCGATCAAGGGGCTCTCCGTGGTGGACGAAGTGGCGAGCCAGGTCCGGATGGAGTTCCCGGAACCCGGGAAAGTCATGATGGAAGGGGAATTCTTCGAGGCCAGCGAGGTGGTAATCCGGACGGGTCCGCGGATCAACCTGATCGTCGGTTAGGTTCATATATCGTCATTCCTGCGAAAGCAGGAATCCAGTTCATTCTTGCCATTCCCGATCAACTAACGGAACGATGTGTCCCCTCAGGTTTTTGGCGGGTATTCCTACCCAATGCTTATATATGCTAATATAATTGCCTTGGAGAGTTTAAATTATTATTTTTAATTCAGGAGGTGACATGCGGAAGTACGAGACTTTTTACATCAGCGACAGCCCGTCCGACTTGATCGAAAAGATCAATGCCCGGGTTAAGGAAGCGGTCGAGCAGAATCAGGGCGTCTTCCTGAAGGCCGAGAACTGGGGAACCCGGCAGCTGGCTTATCAAATCAAGGGTAAGCAGCAGGGAAGCTATTACCGCCTGGAGTACGAGCTGGCCCCCGCACAGGTGGGTGAGATTAATCGCGCGCTCCGGTTCCAGGAAGGGGTGATCCGGTTCCGAACCCATCTGGTCGAGGGAGAAACACTTTTTGCCCCTTACGAGACGTCCGATCAATTCGCCCGAGAACCCCGGCACTTCGCCCCGATGGAAGATGCTCCGCGCGAGGTTTTGGCCCCGGCCAAGGAGACCGTGGAGCCGGTCGTGGCAGATACCGGGAAAGCCGAGAAGCAGGAAGGACAATAAAGGCAGTCCGGATTTTCCGGGCCTGGCCCGGAACGTCCACGGTTATGGTTCTCCCGGGAAACGGGAGAGTGGGGTGGCGGCGAAAGGAGAGGGGGAATGGGAAGCTATAGTTACAGCAAGGTGATCCTGCTCGGGAACCTGACCCGGGACCCGGAGCTCCGTTATCTCCCTAACGGCACCGCGGTGGCTTCTTTCGCCCTCGCGATTAACCATCGCTATCGGGCTTCGGGGGGAGGAGAAGAACCCGCCCCGCATGGCGAGGGGGACAAATCCAAAGATTACAAAGAAGAGGTCAGCTTTATCGACATAGTCGTTTTCGGAAAACAGGGAGAAAACTGCGCGGAATATTTAAACAAGGGCCGACTGGCCCTGGTCGAGGGCCGGATCCGGCAGAGGCGATGGGAAAGCCAGGACGGCCAGAAGCGCAATAAAATTGAAGTGGTGGCCAACACCGTCCGCTTCCTGCCTTCGGGAGGAGAGTCCCGGGGACGCAGCAAGGATTATTCGGAAGAACCGCCCGAGGAAGATCACGCCTAGGGGCCCGAGGAAGATATTCCTTTCTAATCAGCCGACCCGGCCAGAAAAACACACCTAATAAAATTTCTAATGACTAATGGGTTTCTAATGACTAATCAAATACCAATGACTAATGACTAATTTCAGATTTAAATTGAACATTGGACATTGGACATTTGGATTTTTAGACATTGATTAGAAATTTGACATTAGAAATTCGAAATTTATGAATTAGGATTCGCTTCGACCTACCCATGGGGTTTCCCAAACAAATAATCTCACCAAATCGCGGCATGGTCTCAAGATGAGAATATACTATTTCGGACCGGAAGGCAGTTTCAGCGAGGAAGCGGCCCTCCAGCGCTTTGGCCGGCGGGGTGAATATTTTCCCATCCGGGAAACCTTCGGGGTTTTCCGGGCGGTGAAAAAGGATCCCCAGGCGATCGGGGTAGTTCCGATTGAGAACTCCGCCCGGGGAGCGGTTTACGATGTGGTGGACCAGGTCATGCTGGAGGATTTCAGCCGGAGCGGGCTCTCTATCCTGGAGGAATTGTCCCTTCCCATCGTCCTCTCCCTCCTGGTTAATCCTCGGGTTCTAGGAACGCGGGGAAAGGCGGCGGGGGGCCGGACTTCTCTCCGTTTTGCCGACGCCAGCCGGAAGATCAAGCGGGTTTATTCACATCCCATTCAGCTGTCGTTTTGCCGCGACTGGGTCCAAGATAATATCCCGGGGGCAAAACTTACGGAAAAAGTCAGTACCTCCGAAGCGGCCCAGGCGGCCCAGCGGGATGAGGGAGGGGCCGCGATCGCCAACCTCCGGGCGGCCCGAATCTACAATTTAAAAGTGCTTCTCCTCGAGATTGAAAACCTGGGCACGAATATCACCAATTTTTTCGTGATTGGAAGAAAACCCGGCCGGCCCACTACCAAGGACAAAACCGGGGTTGTTTTTTCCCTGGAACATCGTCCCGGATCACTCTACCGCGCCCTCGGGGTTCTGCACCGGAACAGAATCAACATGACCCGGATCATTTCCCGTCCCAAACCGGAAAAGCTGGGGGAATATAATTTCTTCGTCGAGGTTGAAGGCAACCGGAAGAATCCCAAAATCAGAGAAGCCCTGCAGAAGCTTTTGCGGCACACCCTGACCCTGACTGTGGTCGGGTCGTATCCCCTGATCAAGCTGAAATAAACAATTCTCGCTGTTGCGAACGGAAGCGGATCATTTTCGTTTTTCGCTAGCGTTCTTTTTCTTTTTGGGGGGCAGGTTTCGCTCCCCAATAAAAAGCGTTCGTAGTGTCCATGGAGTCCATTGTGTCCGTAGTGTCTAGAGATTGCTTAAATACGATGAACCTAATAGACCCGATATCACAATAGACTCAATAGACACAAAGAACACAACGACACGATGGACACGATGGTCGCGAGAACCTACCCCCCGGGTTTCTGAAAACCCTAAATAACAGATGCAACCTTTCAGAAATTTGAAAATCCCCCCCACCGGGTCGTAGACCCTATGGGTCGGAGACTAAATCCCCCTTTTAACAAAGGGGGAGGATAAGCTCAAAGCAGTAGGGGCGGGGTTCACCCCTGCCCGAGGAATCTTGGGAGGGCGCGAGGCCCTCCCCTACAAAAATCTGAAAACCTAGGACTTGGGACTGGATTTCGGGCGGGAGGTGCCGAGTTCCTGGCCGGAAAGTGCAGCCACGGTTTTCCGGGCGTTTTCCAGGATTTCCGACAGCAGGGAACCGTCATCCGAAACCGTAAAGGGCTTTCCCACGGAAAGGACCGCCTGCGCGGGACGAGGAAGCCATGCCCCCTTGGGGAGGATGTCTCCCGTTCCCAGAATCCCCATCGGGATAATCGGGACCCCGGTTTCCCGGGCCAGGATAAACGCCCCCGGTTTGAAGGGGTAAATCATCCCATCCGTGCTTCTGGTCGACTCGGCGAAGAAGTGAATGGAAGCGCTTTTCTTCTCCAAAATGTTTTTAGCTTGGTCAAGGATTTTCTGCAAGCTGCCTTTCCCCCGATCAACCTTGATATGCCCGGCGAGGGAAAGCGCCCAGCCGAAAAAGGGAATCCGAAAAAGCTCGCGCTTCGCCAGGAAACGATATTTGGACGGGAGCTTGCCCTGAAGGATCACAGAGTCAAAGTGACTAAGATGGTTGGAAATGAAAATGTATTTGTGGTGAGGATGAATATTTTCCATTCCGAAAATTTGTACCTTGACGCCGGAGGAGAAAAGCAGGACGTTCGCCCAGAGCTTGCTGATGTGGCCCCCAAAGGTCCAGGCGAGGTTAAAAATCCGGAGAAGAGCGAGGATGATGGTGACGGCCGGGGTAAGCAGGAAGAGGGTGAGAATGAAAGAAACATATCTAATATATTTCATTTTCTTAGTCCCTGGTTCAAAATCCGAAGTTCGTAGTATAACAATTATCATTATTTTGAAAATCCCCCATCCCGGTCGAAGGCGGATCTTACCTGACCGAGCGCCCCTGACCGACACCCTGGGCGAGCCTCGGGCCAGCCGAGCAGTCGGCTCGGGCAGGCGGGCTAGGCGGGCAGGCTTTTGACAAAGGGGGAATAAATCTAAAAATGTATTTGGTATTTCAAAATAAAATTAGGGGACTCGAATCGGGATGTGCCGAGAAGGGAGCCTGCGGAGGGGCTTCCCGCTCAGGACTGGTGACAGGAAAAGTCGGCTTGAATTATGCCGATTTCTGCAGGGTTTTTTTCGGGTGCGATTCGCCGAGCTCCTGGCCGGAAAGCGCGGCCACGGTTTTCCGGGAGCTTTCCAGGATTTCCAGCAGTCGGGAACTGTCATCCGAAACCATAAAGGGTTTGCCCACGGAAAGAACAGCCTGGGTGGGACGGGGAAGCCACGCATCCTTGGGGAGGATGTCCCGGGTTCCCAGGATCCCCGCCGGGATGATCGGGATATGGGTTTCCTGGGCCAGGAGAATTGCCCCCGGCTTGAAGGGGTAAATTTTCCCGTCCGGGCTCCGGGTGGCCTCGGCGAAGAAGTGGACTGAGATGCCTCTTTTCAAAACCTTTCCCGTCTGATCCAGGATTTTATGGAAGTCGCCTTTCTTGGCGCGGTCGACCGGGATGTGTCCGGCGAAGTACAGCGCCCAGCCGAAAATGGGAATCTGGAAAAGCTCGCGCTTAGCCAGGAAACGATAGCTGGGCGGGAGCTTGGCCAGGAGAACCAGGATGTCGAAGTGGCTCTGGTGGTTGGAAATAAAAATGTATTTCTTGTCGGGATGGATGTTCTCCATCCCGAAGGTCCGTACCTTTACCCCGGCGGAGAAGAGCAGAATGTTCGCCCACCACTTGCCGATGTACCCCCCGGGGGTCCAGGCCAGGCCGAGAACCCAGAGAGGGGCGAGAACGAGGCAGGCGATCGAGGTGAAGACAAGGAGGCAGAGAAAAAACAATAGATTTCTGAGATATCTCATTTTTCCCTTCCGAGGTTTTCCGTCCTAAGTCCGAGTTCAGGGAAAAAGCAGAAAAGATATTTTCTTGATTTGCGATGGGTGACTGGTGACTGGTGACATGGAATTAATTCTCAAGCTTCCGGACTGGCGGCGTTTTTCGACTGGTTCTGGGCGCTGGGGGTGGAGCGGACCTTGCGTTTTTTCACCAGGCCCCATTTCTTTCGTTTTTCCCAGAGGGTTTTGGGATTGACCCCCAGCATCCGGGCGATCTCAGTGTCGGGATAATCCTTTTCAAAGGTCTGGATGAAGACCCGGGTATATTCATCGAGAGAAAGGGCGTGGGCCAGGGCGTCCCGGATAAAGCGGCGTTTTCTTTCCCCGCTTCTCTGTTCCAGAAAGAGGGGAAGATCAGTTTCCTCCAGGAATTTTTTCTCTTCATCGAGAAGAAGAAGGCTTTGTTCCATGGCGTTTTCGACTTCGCGCACATTGCCCGGCCAGGGATAGTTTTTCAGCATGGCCATGGCGCTGGGGCTGATTTCCCGTAAAGCGCGGTTATGTTTCTGGCAAAGATTGCGCCAGAAATGCTGAACCAGGAGTTCAATGTCCTCAGGGCGCTCCCGGAG
>JAPLJL010000214.1 GCA_026388615.1 Pseudomonadota bacterium
ATCTTTTACCTCTAACCTTAAAATCTGCTCCGGGCCTAAATCGCGATAGGCAACTACCTTGACTTTTTTAACATTCTTGGCTAAGAGCGCTCCGCAGCCTGCAGGCGCCAGAAAATATACTGCCTTATATTTCTTTATTGCGGCGATTACCTCTTTAGAACGCCTCCCTTTGCCGATCATGCCTCTTAATCCCTTTTTAAGTAAAAATGTGGTAAATTCATCCATGCGCGAACTTGTAGTCGGGCCGCAAGAACCGATAATTTTACCTTTGGGCGTCTTAGTCGGGCCGCAATAATAAATAATCGCGTTCTTTAAATCAATAGGAAGTTTCTTCCCTTTCTTTATTGTCCTGCTGGCTTCCCTGTTCAAACCGGCCTTCCAGATCAAGTATCTCATCGGGTTGTATCCCTTCTACCTTCTCCTGATCGCGGGGGGAATCAGTTTTCTCAAGTGGAAATGGGTCAAAGGACTGGCGATCGGGATTTTACTTCTGTCGTTTGCCTACCCGCTTTACCTGCATTACACCGTGCTCCGGGGGACCATCTGGCGGGAAGCCACCCAGGTGGTGGTAATGAATTACCGTGACGGGGATGTAGTCGGGTTTAACGCCGGGTATATCAGCCGGATTTTCCAGTATTATATCGACCTCAACTTCCAGGGCCGCGTCCCCGAGACTTATCGTTTTCCCTATCTCCAGGCCGGGGATAAAGAGGTGCCCAAGCTAAAAGCGGAGATGGACCGCCTGGCGGCAACGCATCGGCGCCTCTGGCTTTTCCAGGCTAACGCCTGGGACAGCGACCCCTACGGCGTCGTGGTCCGCTACTTGGTGCAAAACTACACTTTTGTCGCGCAAAGCCATGGCGACCCGGAGCTATACATTTTTAAACTGAAGTGATAGTAAGCAGTAGGCTGTAAGCAGTAGGCAGACATAACCAAACTGCGGGGATCAGGAAATCGGGGAACTAGTGTAGTGTCCCAGTAACGGCTTTACATTGGTTAAGATTTTTGGGGTTGATTATGTAGGGGCGGCCTTCCACGGCCGCCCGAAGAAGGGAGCCCGCGGAGGGGCTCCCCTACGAAAAAATAATCACTGTCAAGACTTGAGGGGGATTTTCAAAATTGTTTTTCTTTGGTTTTCCAGAGCCGGGGGGTAGGCTCTCGCGACCTGCACTCTTTTTAGACCAGACACCGCCAACCTTGAAGAACCTTTGAAGTTATCTAACGAAGGCGGGCCTCTCAATTCTGAAATAACCGCTTTAATCCTGTCTCGCTTCTTTAATGGATGGTCGGGTTGATCGGCCCGTCGTCTTTCTCTTCCTCTTCCGGAAAATAATATCCCTCCTCCTGCCGCCAGCGGTTTAGGGTTTGCCCGGACCGGCGACGCTTGGCCAGGTAGCTGAGCAGGAAGAGGAGCGTGAGTAAAAACCAGACCCCGGTCCCGCTGAAAATAAACGGCGCCCAGGCGTAACGGAGCTTGAGCTTTTTCCTCCATTCGTTTTCCACCTGAGAGAAGTTTTTCGGGAAAGATTCAGAAAAGGCTTCCTCCCAGGCCTGGCCCTGGCCGATTCTCCCGATCCATTCCCGCACGCGGTCTTTCCCGAATGATTCCAGGAGAAAGGAGATGAAACTGAAGCTCAGGCCGTAGGCCAGTCGAACCTCCTCCTCGGTTCCGGAGAAATCCTGATCGAGCCCGGAGAGGCGGGGCAAGGTACCGCTGATGGAGGCTTTGAAGAGAATGAAGGTGTGATGGAATTTCCATTCCCGGGCCAGGAACATGGCCAGGCCCTCGTTCAACCAGGTCGGAATCGGGTGGTGGCCGGTGGCCGGACCCAGGACCATGTGGACCAGTTCGTGGGCCAGGATGTTTTCCGGCTCGAAAGGCAGGCCGGCTCTCTGGCCCCGGGTTTTCAGGATGACCATACGTTTTTCCGGGATGGCTACGGCCGAGATCCACGGGGGGATCCAATTTTTCAGGGTGGATTCCTCCGCGGCGATCCTTTCCGGCCCCGCCAGGAGGATCTCGATTTTTTCCGGGGGGTCGTAGCCGATGGTTGCGACGATCTCATCCCGGATTTTTTCGAGTTTTCCGGACAACTCCCGGGCCAGTTTTTGATCCTCGGCCGAGTAAGAGAACTCAAAATGCCGGGTTTCGAGAGGGGAATTTATCAAAAATAACAGGAAAAGGCTGGAAATTATGTATCCTGACATAAGAATATTTGTCATTGCGAGCCCGAGTTTATCGAGGGCGTGGCAATCTATTTTTTTGATTGATTAAATAATGAGTTTGCTTCGTCGAAAAACCTCCTCGCCATGACGCTTTAACAGAATAACGATTCTCTGCCCCGGAATAAAAAGGGAGGGTTTTTGTCCCCTCCCCCAAAACTTCCTTGTTACGCTTTGCGCTTGGCGAGATCCGCTCCGCGCTTTTATAGCTTCATTTTGTTGGCGAAGAATTTCCTCAGCTCGTCCCGGTATTTCGTGATTTCATCCTTTCCGGGTTGGGCCACCTTGAAACCCTTGATTTCCGGATATTTCTTGATCACCTCGTTCCCGACGAAATC
>JAPLJL010000312.1 GCA_026388615.1 Pseudomonadota bacterium
TTCAAATATCTTAAAAATTCCCGCTAGGACGCTAAAAAATATCATAATAAAAAAACCTCCCAATCAGGGAGGTTTTTTTATTCAGTATCGATTTCTTACTTTTACCTAAGCAGCGGTCGGCGGTCTATGGTCCGCGGTCGTCCTTTTCGCCTCTAGGCCGCCGGCAGATTCTGCAAATAGGTGGAGATCTTCTGGTTCAGGCCTTCTTCCCCGTCGTAAAATTGGTTCAGGACCGGCACCCGGTAAATTTTTTCGATCTCCGAGAAAATGGCGGTGGAAATCGTCCCCGGCATGCAGGTGAAGGGGGAGGCGTTGACCACCATCCGGGCCTGGTTCCGGGTGATGAAGAGGACCGCCCGGCCCAGGGTCAGCATGGCCTCGGTCGTGTGCTGGACCGGCAGGAAATAGGTGCCGGCCATGACCGCTTCCTCGATTGAAGGCTCGTGCCGCTCGGCCAGGAGCGGGCCGGCCGCCTCGTAGGCCTCGTGATCGTATTTACGCAGCCAGCGGTTGTAAAGATAGGACTTGACCAGTTCCTTGTAGTTCCGATCCCGCCGGGAGCGCCAGCGGTTGTTGTAGTCGACGAAAAAGATCCATTCAAAGAGCGGGGAAAGCCAGGCCTCCCCGCCGTAGCGTTCCACTGCCTCCACCACATGGTCGTTGCTGAAGGGGTTGCAGCGGACGAAGATCTCGCCCACGACCCCGACCAGGGGCTTCCGGGTGTCCAGGATCGGGACGGATTTAAATTTATCGGCCGCGACCTGGATGGCATCCAGGAAATCCCCGCCCTGCTCGATCTTCCGGGCTCCTTCCTCCAAGGCCTCGGCGGTGACCCGGTCGACCTGGCCCGGGTTCAACTCGTAGGGCCGGGTCCGGCAGCGGAGTTTGTAAACGATATCGGCGGCCAGCAGCGCTTTCCCGAGCCCGATCCGGAGCCGGTTGGGCATGCCCTGGTAGGCGTTGCGGGCCGAGGGCGCGAAGATCGGGACCTGCTGGTATCCGAAGCGGTCCATGATGACCCGGAAGAAGAATTCATACTGCCCGAAGCGGCAGGGGCCGTCGGAGGAAACAAAGAAAAGGGCGTGCTTCTCGGGGTCGAACTTTTCCTCTCGGATCAGCTTGATGAAGTTCCCCAGGGTGACGGCCAGGGGCATGCATTCGCTCCCCCGGCTGTATTTTCTCCCGAGCTCCAGGCTTTCCTGGGTTTCGCCCGGCATCGACTCGGCCTCGAATCCGAATTTTCGGAAGGTGGCCTCGAAGAACCGGTTGGCGGTCGGGTGCATGTTCGGGAACCAGAGTTTTCTTTTCCGGAAATCCTCCGACGATTGCTTCCAGTGCTTGGCGGGCAGGGGGGCCTCGGTCTGGTAGTTCTTGATCACGTCCAGGAAGGCCTCGATCCGGGTGAGGTAGCCGGTAGCTGAGCCGTGCTCATCCAGTTCCAGGAAAAGCAGGGGGCGCTGGTTCATCAGCTCGTCGGCGTAGCTGGTGGTGAAGGAATCCGGCCCGCAGCCGAAATTGGAGATGTAAATCGCGAAAAGGTTGGGATGCTTCTTCAGCTCCTGGACTGCGTTCAGGACGTTCTGGCTGTTGTACCAGAAGAGGTTGGAGAAGTCCGCGGAGATATTCTCGGCGACGAAGGGGAAAAAGTCGTAGGGAATGACGGTGATTTGGTGCTCGGAAACCTGGAGGGGGATCTGGAGGGAAAGCCGCTGGTCGTAAACGTTGTAGCCGCGGCCCAGGATGACGATTCCCTTCCGGCCGGTCTTTTCCAGGTCGGCCAGGAGCTCTTTCCCTTTCTCGATGCATTCCTGCTGGAAGCCGGCCTGGGCTTCCAGGGCCCGGTCCCAGGCCGAACGGATCTGGTCGGTATTGAAGCCGAAATCGCGGAAAGCCTTCAGGAGCTCCTCGACGTTCACCCGGGTGCTGGAGCTCAAGTCCAGAACCGGCGAGATGATTTTATCCGCGGGAATCCGGTTGACCCGGAGAAAAGATTTCAAGTAGGAAGGCGCGGTCTGGACATAGGGGCAGAGATGGCTGTTGGAAAAATCCTTGCGGTTTTCGGCCCGGAGGAAATGGGGAAGAAAGATAAAGTCCAGCTTGGGATTATCCAGCAGCTGGGAGATCTCGCCGTAGAGGGCCTTGACCGGGAGGCAGAAATCGCCTCCGGCAATCTCGTTCCCGCGGGCGATCACGTTCTTTTCGCCCACCAGGGAGAAGCGGGCCCGGAACCCCAGCTCCTGGAGAAAGCGGACATAGAAAGGCAGGAAGAGGTAAGAGGTCAGGGCCATGGGAATGCCGATGGTGGCAATGGGTTTTTCCGGCGGGTTGCCCTTGAGATATTTGGCCATGATTTTTTCGCGTTCCCGGAAGGGCTGGAAATAGATGTCTTCTTTCTTTCCCTTTTCCCCCGGTTCCCGCCCGCAGGCGTAACCCCAGGAAGGTTCCTCGGTCTCCCCGGCAATCTTGATCTTGGTGATCCGGCAGCGGTTGGAACAGATGGCGCACTCCTCCTGAAGGGTATGGATCTCCCGGCGGGTGACCTCGAGGCCGCGGAAAGCGGAGGCGGAGCGGCTCTCCTTCACCGTCTCGCGGGCGGCCAGGGCCGCGCCGATCGCTCCCATGATATGGCAGTGGGGGGAGACGACGATCTCGCGCTTCAGGATTTTTTCAAAGGCCGCCACCAGACCCCGGTTCCGGGCCGTGGCTCCCTGGAAAAAGATCCGGTTGCCGCTGATCGGCCGGGTTCCGACCACCATGTTCAGGTAGTTGGCGGCGATGGAATAGATCACCGCGGCCATGACTTCCTTCCGGGAATATCCCTGCCGGAGCAGGTCGGTGGCGTCCTGTTCCATGAAGACGGTGCAGCGTTCCGAGGTATAGGGCGGGGCGACGTCCATGATCGCCGGGCCCACCTCCCCGATGGCGAAGCCCAGCCGGTTGGCGATTTCCTCGATGAAAGAGCCGGTCCCGGCGGCGCAGACGTAATTCATGTTGGCCTCGTGGATCCTCCCGTTCTTGAGGAACATGTACTTGGAATCCTGGCCGCCGATCTCAAAAATGGTCTCGATCCCCGAGAAAAAGTTCTGGGTTCCCGCCAGGTGCGCGGTGATCTCGTTGATGATCCGGTCGGCCCCGATCACCATCCCGATGAATCTCCGGCCCGACCCGGTGGTTCCCACTCCCTGGAATTTCAGCTTGAGGTTGTATTCCTTCTGGAGATCCTCCACCGATTCAAACAGCAGGCGGGTGGCCCCCAGGGGATCGCCCATGGTCTTCCGGTAAATGTCGAAGATGACCTGGTCCCCGTAAACCACCGCGAGCTTGGTGCTGGTGGAGCCGATGTCCAGGCCCATATACACGTCCAGGTCTTTTCCGCGGGGGATGTCCAGGATCCGGATTTCGTTTCCTCTCTGGTCCACGGAGAAATTTCCCGCGGTCATGTCGGGGTACTGGGAGTGCTCGAGCGTGAGCGCGGGCCGCTTCTTGTTCTTCCGATCCGCGCCGGCGGCAAAATCGGCGACCGCGGTCCCGGTTTTCTGCCCATCCTCAGCCAGGAGGGCGGCCCCGATCGCCTGGGCGAAGGGGGCGAACTCAAAGGTCTGGATATTTTCTCCGAACCGGCATTTGAGCCAGCGCATGATCTGGGGATTTTTCGCCACACCCCCGATCACCACCGCCTGGCCGTCCAGGGACCGGCCCCGGAGCAGGGTGTTCATCGAGGTTTCGGCCATGCCCCGGCAGAGCCCGGCCCAGAGTTCGGGCACGGTATAACCCTCCTGCTGGCGGTGGATCAGGTCGGTCTTGGCGAAAACCGAGCAGCGGGTGGCGATGGTGGGGGGCTTTTCCACGTCGGGAAAATTGGCGGAATCCTCCAGCTTGAAACCCAGGCGCATGACCTGGTGATCGAGAAAAGCCCCGGTCCCGGCGGCGCAGAGCGAGTTGGTGACAATAGTGGAGAGCCGGCCCGAGTCGTCCAGCCGGATCAAAGCGGTCGAGCTTCCGCCCAGGTTGATGATGTTCCGGGGGGAAGAACAGTATTTGTTCACCCCGGAAATCTGGGCCCGGGTGTCGTCAATCGGCTCCTGGGAAAGTTTTTCCTTGATCATTCCGGATCCCCTGCCGGTCAGACCCAGGGGCGTACCCGGCTGGTAACCCAGTTCGTTCAGAATCGATTCGGTCAGCGCGGTGATGTTTCCTTGGTGCCGGAGGTAACGGGTTTCCCGGACCTCACCCTTTTCCAGGCGGACCGCCTTGATGGAAACCCCGCCGATATCGAGTCCAATGCTGATTTCAGGGGTAGATTTGGAATCCATGGTTTTATCCATTCCTTTTCTCCTTGATGGGATTTAGCGATAAGGATTGCGAAGCCCGCGAGATATCCGAAACGGGACTCGTTCTCCT
>JAPLJL010000212.1 GCA_026388615.1 Pseudomonadota bacterium
CTGGTCGGGATGACTCCGACCGGCACCATTTCCCGGCTAGAAATCCTTCACCAGCAGGAAACCCCTGCTTACTTTCGGATGGTCCTGGACTCCGGCCTCCTGCCTTCTTTCCTGGGGATCGACCTGAAATCCGGGTTCCCGGAGGTAGACGCGGTGAGCGGAGCCACGATAAGTTCCCAAGCGATAATTCAAGACCTGGAAACCTCCGCCCGGGCGGTGGAAGAGAAGGTTTAAGGTTATAAGTTTCCCGATTCCTCCGTTAGTCCGAAGCGGAAATTCCCCTACCTCGAACCATTCCTGGTGATTCTGCTTTTCCTTTCCGTTCCGGTTTCCCGAAGGCTATCCCGCTTCCGCTGGGCCCGGTTCGTTCCCTTTTTCCTCGGCTTCTTCATCATCGGCCTCTATCTGAATTCCCCTCTCTCTCTTAATCACATCGTCAATCTCTTTTCCCTCCATCCGCCCGCTTTTTACGTTCAGCCCGGACTTTTTCTTCTCCTGTTCCTGACCCTAATCTTCTCCTTTTTTTTCGGAAACATTTATTGTTCCTCCCTTTGTCCCTTTGGCGCCATCCTGGAACTCGGAGCCGAGGTCTTCCCGAAAAGAATCCAGGTGGGCCCGGAAAGCATAAAAAAAGCCAGGGTGATCCGTTTCCTCCTTCTTTTCATCGTGATCGCGGGGATTTTCGGATTCGGTTTGAATATCCTCGCCCAGCTCGAACCCTACCCTTACCTCTTCGCGCCGACCAAATCCCCCCTGCTCTGGCTCTATATTACCCTGACCATTCTTTTCTCCCTGGTTTTCCGAAGATTATGGTGCCGAATTTTCTGCCCTACTGGGGCGATTCTGGATCTCCTCTCCCACCCCTGGAAAAAGCTGGGAGCTCGGGGCCGGGAGCCCGGGGATGACGAAAAAATCCTTACCTCCTCCGAATCCAACCTTGCCCAGGAGGATGAAACCGCTTGAAAAAGGGAAATCTGATCTTTGTCCTGATGATCCTCACTCTTCTCTCCCTGGCCGCGCTGACCGTGCGCTACAACCACCAGCTGACCTTGAACCTGCGGCCGCAAATGGCCCGGATTGACCCCGGGATTCTGGCCCGGCAGCTTGAGAGCGGCAACCTCTCCTCCAAAAAAGCCGATTTCTTTCAGGCCGTCGGCCGGAAAGGCAGCCGGATTACCGGCCCTCACGCCAAAATTCTGATTCAGGAAAGCAAGCCGTCTAATGAAGCTAAAAAATAAAAGTTCAAATGCCCAAACCCAAATGCCAAATAAATCCTAAATATCTAAGACAAAATTTCAAATGCTTAAATCCAATGTTTCCCTCGACCCTGAGTATTTCCTCGGGACCGAAAGGCAAATAAAGTTCAAAAAACAAAAAAATTACAAGTCCGATTTTACTTTTTGGTTTTTAGGCTATAACCCATCCGCAATAGTTCGGACGAAAAAGAACCGGGTTTTGAAATTTGGGGTCTAAGTTAAAGATGAAAACTGACGTTGTTGAATGCCTGCTCTGTCCCCATCAGTGCCGCCTGGCGCCGGGCGAGCGGGGTGATTGCCGGGTCCGCTATAACCGGGAAGGCGAACTCCATTCCCTCGTCTACGGCAAGGCCTGCTCCCTGAACCTGGACCCGATCGAAAAGAAACCGATGTTTCATTTTCTCCCCGGGACTTCAATTCTTTCCGTGGCCACCGCCGGATGTAACCTGCACTGCAAGTTCTGCCAGAACTGGGAAATCTCCCAGGCTAACCCCGAAGACCTGGAAAACCATGACTTCCCGCCGGAAAAGCTGGTGCAACGGGCCCTCGCCCTTTCCGCGCCTTCCCTCGCCTACACCTACTCCGACCCGATTATTTTTTACGAATACGCCTATCAGACCGCCGCCCTGGCCCGGGAAAATAAAATCCGGAACATCCTGGTTACCGCCGGGTATATCAACGAGGAACCCCTGCGCCGGCTCTGCCGGGTGGTGGACGGGGCCAATATCGACCTCAAGGGTTTCACCGAAAAATTCTACCGGGAGGTTTGTTCCGCAACCCTGAAGCCGGTCCTCCGGGCTCTGGAGATCGCGCGCGAAGAAGGAATCACCCTCGAAATCACTAACCTGATCATCCCGACCCAGAATGACGATTATGACCAGATCCGCAAAATGTGCGCCTGGATCCGGGACAACCTGGGTCCGGAAATACCCCTTCACTTTTCGCGTTTCTTTCCCATGTACAAGCTCAAGCTGCTCTATCCCACCCCTGGCGAAACCCTGGAGCGGGCCCGGGAAATTGCCCTGGAGGTAGGACTTCACTACGTCTACATCGGAAATATCGCCGGCAGTCCGGGAGAGAAAACCATCTGTCCGGGCTGCGGTCGGGTCATCATCGACCGCGCCGGCTACCGGATCGAAGCGGTTCACCTGAGCAACGGTCGTTGCGGCTTCTGTGGCCGGGAAATTTATGGGACCTGGAGTTAATCAGCTTACGTCTTTAGGTTGCGCCTTGGCCGACCCGAGTGTTCGTCTCCCTGGACGAGCCCTCGGGCAAGCCGAGCAGGCTACTCGTATCGTCAAACGGGCAACGTCCAGCGTTTTTTTAAGAACCGCAACCGGAGAACCCAACCGAAATGAGCCGCGTGTCCTGAGCGAAGTCGAAGGGCGTAACCGCAACCGATGGACCCAACCAAAACCTTTAGAGAAGGAGGAAACCGATGGACCATGTTGACAATAAAATAACCGGGGCGGGGGCCGAGGAAAAAACCGAATCCCCGGAAAGAAGAAAATTTCTCCAGCGTTTCCTGGGAATCGGAATCCTGTCTGTTTTTTTCCTTCCGGGACGCCCTGGAACCCGGCCTTTTTCGCCTTTTTTTTCAAAAAAAGCGGATTTCTGGCGGAAAGGTGACCGAATGGCCGGATAGACCCGGGGAGAATCTCCGTAAGGCGCACCCAGGAAATATTTATGATAAATATTTTTTTCGTAGGGGAGCCCCTCCCTGGCCGACGCGAGCGTCAGCTCGGACAGGCCGCGGGCTCCCATCTCGGGCGGCCCTTGCCGGCCGCCCCTACTTTATGCTTTTTCAAAAAGGATGTATTATTTCTTTTCCACCGGTTCAAGTTAAGGAGGAAAAATGGAGCCACGGAAGAAACTGATTTATAGTCTCGTCGGGTTAGGAGTTTTTTTTCTGTTTGTCCTGATCGGATTCTCCCTCTGGAAGGGAAGATCCACTCCGGTCCAGTTCATCAAGGAGGACTCGGCTTTTGGCCCGGTGGCGGAGGGCACGTTTTACCCCGCTGACCCGACCAAATTGAACCAGTGGATCCAATCCTTCATTCAACAAACCCCTAATTTCGATTTGGCCAACCGTCAGATTTTCGGTCTTATAGTTCCCCATGCCGGTTACAGCTATTCCGGCCGAACCGCCGCGACCGCGTTCAAGCTCCTGCAGGGAAAAAGCTTCTCCCGCGTGGTAGTGATGGCTCCCTCTCATCATGCCATATCCCGGGAAGTGTCCATCCCGGGATATGCTTATTATCAAACCAATCTCGGGACTATCCCGATCGACCGGGAAGCCGTCCAGAAACTGAAAAAGGGAAGGCCCTGGATTACCGACAACCCCAATCTCTACAACCGGGAACACGCCCTGGAGGTGGAGCTGCCTTTCCTTCAGACCGTCCTGGGGAAATTTCAACTGATCCCGCTTATAATTGGTGATTCCGACATTGAATTGGCCCGGAACCTGGCCGCCGCGCTCAAGGAAACCCTGGGCAATGACGCCCTCTATATCGCTTCCACCGATCTTTCTCACTATCATCCTTATTCCCAGGCTGAAATCCTGGACAAGAATACCCTGAGTCTGATCGCCGCCAACAACCCGGAAAAACTGAACCAGGCTGTGGCCGCCCAGCAGGCGGAACTCTGCGGACTGGGTCCGGTCCTGACCATCATGACCCTTTTCCAAAACGTACCCAATGGAAAGATCCAGTTGATTTTCAACGAAAATTCCGGAGATGTCGTGGGTCAAAGACAGAGCGTGGTCGGGTACGGGGCTTTAGGCCTTTTCTACTGATTCTCCCCTCCCTGCAAAATTTTTGGCCCGGATTTCGCGGGTGGATGGACACGAATTGCGAGCAGAAAGTTATTAACACCGGATTCATATTAATAAATTGGCCTATGCACTTAACTGGCCTAGTTGGAAATAAAACATGATTTGACTTCAAATCAAAATATTAGATTGCTTCGTCGCTTGCGCTCCCTGGCC
>JAPLJL010000271.1 GCA_026388615.1 Pseudomonadota bacterium
CAAGTATGACGCGCAGGTGGCCAAGTACTCCAAGAACCGGGCTTTCCTGCGGGTAATGCTCGGGGTGATCAAGTCGGTGTTCAAGGTGATCTCGCTCCCGGGCATCCGCGACCGGCACTCCTGGGTCCACCCCGAAAAGAACATGTCCACCGTTCTCCCCATCAACGCGGAGCTGAAGCAGAACGGGGTCCTGGTCCCGGTCCCGATCGTGTCCGAGCTGATCAATAAATCATCCTACCGGATGATCATGAACGTCTGCGGCTGCCGCCAGGCTTACGATTGCGAGAATCACTCCGCCGAGATCGGATGCCTGTTCATGGGCGAGAGCGTCAGGCGGATTTCCCCCGGGCTCGGCCGGGCGGTTTCCAAGGAAGAGGCGATTGCGCACCTGCACCGGGCCATCGACAACGGCCTGGTCCCCGCCGTCGGCAAAGCCAATGTTGACACCTTTATTTACCAGCTCCCGCCCGACGGGAAATTTGTCAGCGTCTGTTTCTGCTGCCACTGCTGCTGCCTGGGCGGCGCCTTCAAGAAACTCCCGGCCGAGCACTTTAACCGCATTTCCCCCCGCCTCGAGGGACTGAAGATCGAGGTAACCGACGCCTGCACCGGTTGCGGTACCTGCGTGGAATATTGCCTATATGACGCGATTACGATTGAAGGCGGCCGGGCCGTTCACGGCGAGGTCTGCCGGGGCTGCGGCCGGTGCTCGCGGTATTGCCCTTCGAACGCGGTTAACATTTCGCTGGACAATCCCAATTTCCAGGCGGATGTCTTGAATCGAATCAGCCGTTACGGGGATGTAAGTTGAAAAAGTGGTGATATATTCTGATTTTTAATTGAAGCTCCCCGCGGCAAAATCGAGGGGTACCTAAGTAAAAAAGACCCTTGTGTTGTTTAGCGTCATTCCTGCGAAAGCAGGAATCCAGAAAAATATATAATCTGGATTCCCTGGCCGACACGAGCGTCAGCTCGGGCAGGCCGCATCAAGTGCGGAATGACAGAAATGGGGAATTGCAGGTTATTTTATCTCCATTCAACGATGGGCTGGCGCCGCCCCACCAGGCGCCGAAACTTCACCTGCTGGTACCCGAGGGTCATGGCCCCGTAACAGCGATGATCCTTGGGGAGCCCCAGGAATTTCTTCAGTTTGGGATCGTACTTGGCGGAATTCTCGAGGAACCCGTTGAAGCAGACGCCCACCCCCAGGCTGTGCGCCATCAGGGCGCAGAAGTTGAGGGCTGCGGAGCAGTTGAAGGCCGAGCTCGAATCCCAGGAGGGAGCGTGCGCCAGGATCACCGCGGGGGCGTTCCAGAAGGCCCGGTCCACCCCGCTCTTGGTCGACTCGATCACGGACTTGGCCGCCGGGATGTAATCCTGCAAGAACTTGACGGTCTTGCGCCCGAGGATGAAGCCGGCGTAGAAGGCGACGATCGGGTTGCCCATCAACCCGAAGGCTTTCTCCATGCCGCTGACCGTAATCTCTCTGAGTTTGACGATTTCCCGGGGATCGGTGAAAACCAGGTAATGAACGTTCTGGCTGTTGCTCCCGGTCGGGGCGCACCTGCCGGCCTCGATGATTTTTTCCAGGACCTCCCGGGGAACCGGCTCCGGCCGGTAAAAGCGCACCGAGCGGCGCTCCCGGAGAAGTTTCAACAGCGCTTCGGATTCTACCGCCGGGCCGGGGCCCACGGTCAGATGGCTCTCCACCCGGGCCTCCGGGTGGGATATGGCCTCGGTCGGGCAGACCGCCCCGCAATGTCCGCAGGCAACGCATCTCTCTCTCTGCTCGATGGCAACGATCTTGTCCCGAATTTTTAGAACCAGGGCGGGGCAATACTTCACGCACAGCCCGCAGCCGTTGCATTTCTCGACGACTATCTCCGGCGGAGGTGGAATTCGGATCATCCTGTTTTTACTTGTTTCCATTTGCCATTCCTTTCTCCAGATACCCCTAGCGTC
>JAPLJL010000078.1 GCA_026388615.1 Pseudomonadota bacterium
CCATAAATCCTCCTTTGGTTAAAAATTTATGTTCTTAAATTTCACTTTTTAATTCAGGGGCGATAATTAGCATAGTCATTACGGAGTTGTCAATCAACCCTTCGACCGGGCTTATTGTTAAGATACGGACCGGACATTTAAATATCCCGGAATCGGAATTATGCTAAGCAAAATGAAATTAATCAATCCTGATATTCTTCTGATCAATCCTAATCAACTCCGGCCTCCGGTCGCGCCTCTGGCCTTGGAATATCTGGGGGCATCCCTGGGAAAAAAAGGTTACCGGGTATTACTCTGGGATTTTTGCCGGAATCCCCGGCTGGGTTTCAATCTGAAACAAAATCTCGAGAAGGTCAGGCCCGGTTTGATCGGGATTACGTTCCGCAATCTGGACGATGCCTATTTGTTCAGCGGTCGGGAGTTTCTCTCCGGGCTGAAAAATCTGGTCAAGGAAATTAAAAAATCCAACGGGGCTCCAGTGGTGATCGGGGGAACGGGTTTTTCGCTGGCTCCGCGGGAAATCCTCAGGGTAACCGGGGCGGACTTCGGGATCTGGGGGGAAGGAGAGGCCAGCCTGCCCCAGCTTCTGGCGAAGCTGGAAGTTCAAAGTTTAAGGTTCAAAGTTCAAAGTTCAAAAAATACATCTGAAATTCCGCAATCCGCATTCCTCAATCCGCAATCGCTTTCGGATGTTCCCGGCCTGGTCTGGCGGGAGGGGAAGGAAATCCGGCAGAATCCGCCGGGGTATATTGAAGACCTCGATGATTTGGGCCTGGAGAACCGGGGCTTTATTGACAACCGTTTCTATTTCCTCCGGGGGGGTATGGGCGGGTTCGAATCCAAGCGCGGCTGCGACCGGTCCTGCGTTTTCTGCGCCGACCCGGTCACCAAAGGCCGGAGGCTTCGCCTGCGCTCCCCCGAATCGGTGGCGGAGGAAGTGCGTAAATTGCTGACCCTGGGGGTGACGCATTTCCATACCTGCGACAGTGAGTTCAATCATCCCCGGGAGCACGCTGAAGCCGTTTGCCGGGAATTTATCCGCCGGGGACTGGGGCGGAAAATCCGCTGGTACGCTTACTGCACCCCGGCCGGGTTCGACCGGGAATTCGCCCGGGTCATGAAGGCGGCCGGCTGCCGGGGGATCAATTTTGGAACGGATCATACCGAGGATAGTATGCTCCGGAAACTCGGAAGGGATTATGGTTTTACCGAGATCGAGCGGGCCCGGGAATCCTGCCGGAAGGAGGGGATCGTGGTCATGCTCGATCTGCTGCTCGGCGGCCCCGGGGAAACCCGGAATACCCTCTCCGAATTGATTAAGAAAATCAAAAAGCTGGATCCGGAACGGGTCGGGTTAAGCCTGGGGGTGCGGGTTTATCCGGGAACCGCTTTGGCGAAAAAAGTTGTTGCTGAGGGAGAATTGTCGAAAAACGTCAACCTCCACGGCCGGCGGGCAAACAATAACAGCTTCCGGCAACCGGTTTTTTTCCTTTCCGAGAAATTGGGCAGGAATCCTTTGAATTTCCTCCAGGAACTGGTGGGGGGGGACCGCCGCTTTTTCCTTCCTTCCGGGGACGAGGCCGAGAAGGATTACAACTACGACGACAACGACTTTATCTCCCGGGCGATATTAAAGGAGGGTTACCGCGGGGCTTTCTGGGAAATATTAAGAAGGAAAGCGGAAGGAATTAAACCGGATTAATGACAGGTAGGGGCGGGGCTGGTCCCCGCCCGATGAGTGGGAGGGCATAAAGCCCTCCCCTACGAGGGACGCAAAAAGGGGAATTGCGTAGGGGTGGGGTTCATTCGCGCCCGCGGAAATATTTTTTCAGCCTTCTGATCCCCTCGCGGATCTGGCTCCGGGAGGTGGTGTAGGCGAAACGGATGAACCCTTCGCCCCGGGAGCCGAAATCCACCCCGGGAGCGACCGCCACCCCGGCGTGCTCCAGGATCTCGAACGCCATTTTCAGGGAATCCTGCCCGAATTTGCGGGCATTGGCGAAAACATAAAAGGCCCCATCCGGCGGGACCTTGATCCCGAAACCGATCCCGCGCAATCCGTCAACCAGGAGGTTTCTCCGCTGGTCGAATTCCCGGACCATTTTGCCGACCTCGGCTCCGGTTTTCTCCAGCGCGGCGATGCCTCCCCATTGCACAAAGGCGTTGGCGGAGATGAAGAGGTTCTGGTGCAGGCTTTGCAGTTTCCGGCGGAAATCGGGGGGGAAGATCAGGTAGCCGAGCCTCCAGCCGGTCATGGCGTAGAGCTTGGAAAATCCGTTGATGACGAAAGCCCGGTCAGTGAACTCGAGGATGGAATGGGCCCGGCCCCGGTAAACCAGCCCGTGATAGATCTCGTCCGAAACGATCCAGCGATCCAGGCCGGCGATTTCCTCGAGATTTTTTTTCGAGATGATGGCGCCGGTCGGGTTCGCGGGGGAATTGATCAGGACGGCCCGGGTTTTCCGGTTGAGGCGGCGGGCGATGTCCCGGTAATGGGGCTGATAACCGTCATCTTCATCCAGCGGATAGGTTTGGGGTTCGCCCCGGAGGTAGCGAATGAAATTGGGGTAGCAGGAATAATGGGGGTCCGACATCAGGACCCGGTCACCCGGGCAGATGAGCACGGACAGGGCCAGGAGCAGGGCCGCTGTGGGTGTAATGGGTATTTCCTTCCTGGAGGGCCCGGACGCCGGCTTGGGTAATAATCCGGGGGGTGGGAAAATCCGGTTCCCCCACTTCGAGGTGAACAATGCTTTTCCCCTTTTTTTCCAGGAGCCGGGATTTCTCCATTATCTCCATGACCAGGAAAGGGGTAATGGGATCAGCGGGGGGAACCATGAGATTCTTTCCGTTTTTCATTTATGTCCCTAATTTAAGAATGACTAATGCCTAATTTCTAATGACTATTCAAAAGGCAATGACCAAATGCACCCCAACGTTTAATGACCAATTTCTAATGTCTAATCAATGTCTAAAAAGAAAATCTCTAATGACTAATTTTAAATTTCAAAATTTCTGAATTTGGCCATTTGGAATTGGTTTTTGGGATTTGATTAGAAATTAGTCATTAGTAATTAGACATTTATGGTATCTAACTCTGCCATATCCGTAAAAGGTCTTCCAGGGTTTCCGCCCGGCGGCAGGTTTTAATCTTACCGTTTTTCATCTGGAAATAAACGGGGGGGCGGAGGCGGGTGAACTGGTTCGCGCGGCTGATGCTGTAAGCCCCGGCGTTTTCCGCGACCACCAGATCCCCGATCTCGGGCCGGGGCAGGGGGATTCCCAGGCCGATAACATCGGCGGTATTCAGGCTGGGACCGGAGAGATTGAACCGCCGGACGCTTTTCTCCCCGGGCCGGGCGGCCAGAAAAAAACGGCGCTGGAGAAAAAACGGTGATTCCGGCAGGAGATTGACTCCTCCGTCGAGAAAGATCCAGTTATCTTTAATGGAGATGATCCGGGTCACGAGGACCCCGGCATTACTGACCAGTGATCTTCCGGGCTCGAAGGCGGCCTGCAGTTTTCGGGGATTTAGTTCCCGGGAAATTTTTTCGGCTACCACCCGGCAGAAATCGGACAGCTCGGTTTCTCCCGGAGGGATGGGTGCGGGGGAAAATCCCAGTTGAATCCGGAGCAAATCCCCCGGGGAAAGTGTCCGCACGCCCGGGGCGGGCAGCCCCCCGCCCAGGTTCAGGAAATTGACGGGAAAGTCACGGGCGCGGAGTTCCCCGGCGAGCTTGGCCAGGGTGTCGATGGCCTGGAGCAGGGGGCCGGGACGGGAGAGCGCGGTACCGGTGTGGGTGGAAAGACCCGCCAATTTCAAACCTTTCATTTGGACCAGGGAGGAAAGCAGATCCCGAAGGGCACGGGGAGGAACCCCGAATTTTCGGGCAAAACGGGGAAGAAATCCCACCCGGGGGAAGGTCGCGGCCTGGATCCGGATGGTGACCGGGGAAATGGAATTCAAGCGGGTGGAAACCTCGTTGAGCTTGGCGGCCATAGCCGGGGAATCGAGATTGAACATGCGGATTTTCGCGCGGACGGCCATTTCCAGTTCTTCTTCTTTCCAGGCCGGTCCATCGAAGACGGTCTTTTCCGGGGGAAATCCGGCTTCCCGGGCCAGGGAGAGCTCAAATCCGGACGAGACCTCCGCGCCGATCCCGGCTGCGGCCAGGGTCTTCAGGACCGGGAGCTCATAATTGGTTTTGACCGAATAGTAGAATCCGGTTTCGGGAGAGAATCGGGAACGCAGGGCCTCCAGGTTTCCCAGGATTTTCCCTTCATTAATAATCAGAAACGGGGTTTCCGCTTTTTTTAATTCGTCCGGGATCAGATTGAGGACGGGGCGAACCCCGCCTTCATGATAGGTGGCCCTTTGGGCAAATTCCTCGAATTGAGGAATTTCGGTTAGAATAAAAAAAGCGGAAAAGCTGGAGCTAATAGAAAACGTATCCATTTGAATAATCTGGCGGGAAAAAAAGTCTGGGTGTTTCTCCCGGCGTACAATGCCCGGAAAACCCTGGAAAAAACCTATCGGGATATTCCCCGCGATCTGGTTCACGAGATTCTCCTGGTGGATGACGGCAGCCGGGACGGGACCCCGGAGTTGGCCCGCAGCCTTTCCATCCGGACGGTGGTGCATGAAAAGAATCTCGGCTACGGAGCCAATCAGAAGACCGGCTTCCGGATCGCACTCGCGGAGGGGGCGGACGTCATTGTTCTGCTGCATCCGGATTACCAGTATGATCCCCGGATTATCCCGGAACTGATCCGTCCCATCGTGGAGGATCGGGCGGACGTGGTCCTCGGCTCCCGCATGCGCGGACGGGAGGCGCTCCGGCGGGGGATGCCGCGGTATAAATTTCTCGGGAATATCTTTCTGACCGGGATGGAGAATTTATTTCTGCGAACCGGTTTTTCGGAACTGCATACGGGTTTGCGGGCTTATTCCCGCCAGGCTTTGCAGGCCATTCCCCTGGAGAAGAATTCGGACGATTTTGTCTTCGATTCCGAGGTGATCGCCGAGATGTTGAGCCGGGACTTCCGCTTCGCCGAAATTTATTCCCCGGCCCATTACTCCCCGGATTCCTCCTCCATCGGTTTGCTCCGCTCGATTGTTTACGGGTTGGGAACGTTGCTGGTGGTCTTCAGGTATTTTTTTCATCGGGTCGGGATGATCAGGGACGAAAGGTTCGGATAGAGAATGCGGGTGCTTTTAATCAAGCCGATTTCCACCCAGAAATGGGAGGATGACTGTTTCTATCCCGAGATCGGATTGGGATATCTGGCGACGACCCTGAAAAAGCACGGCCACCAGGTTGAGATCCTGGATTGCGTCCGGGAAGAACTGGATTTTCCGGGATTCAAGAGCCTGATCGGGAAACGCGGTCCCGACGATTTTTACGGCTTCAAGGTTTATTCGATGAACACGGCCAACGTCAACCGCCAGATCGATCTGATCCGCGAACTTCATCCCCGGGCGGTGGTCGCGGTGGGAGGGCCCCACCCCTCGGGGGTAGGGGAGAAAATTTTCTCGCATATTCCCCGGGCGGATTTCGCCTTCCAGGGG
This sequence comes from Pseudomonadota bacterium, assembly GCA_026388615.1. Taxonomy (GTDB): domain Bacteria; phylum Desulfobacterota; class JAPLJL01; order JAPLJL01; family JAPLJL01; genus JAPLJL01. The sequence goes on from JAPLJL010000078.1 coordinate 5,570, forward strand.
GAGGGCGAACCCGGACTGCCGAAACTTCTGGAAAGGGTTCAAGGGTTCAAGGGTTCTAGGGTCCAAGGTAATGGAAATCCGCAATCGTTTTCGGAGGTTCCCGGCCTGATCTATCGGGAGAACGGCGGGATAAAGGCCAACCCGCCGGCTTTTGTCGAGGATCTGGACAGCCTGGGTTATCCCGACTG
>JAPLJL010000287.1 GCA_026388615.1 Pseudomonadota bacterium
TGCCGTAGGCGCCAACCTCGGAAATAGCCTCGGCGAGCTTCTCCTCGTTGGGATCCTTGGTGATGATGTTGATCACCCCGGAAAAAGCGTTGGCCCCGTAAAGGGCCGAGCCGGGGCCGCGGATCACCTCGATTCTTTTGATGTCGTCCAGGGAGACGGGGAGCAGGTTCCAGAGAACCCCGCCCATGAAATTGGAGTTGACCTCCCGTCCATCCACGAGCGCCAGGACGTTGACGGCCCCCACCGGAAAGAACCCGCGCATCCCCACCGCCCGGTAACCCGGGCTGTACCAGACCGTGTCCACGCCGGGGACGAGACGAAGCAGCTCCTCCAGGGTGGAAACGGTATAGGTGCGGATGTCGTCTTCGTCCAGGATGGAAATGGCGGCCGGGGACTGGCTGAGCTTCTGCGGGTGCTTGGCCCCCACCACCGAGTAGTCCTCCGGTTCGACGGGGAGCTCCCGGATTTTCTCCTCGGCCCGTTGCTGCCATTCCTCCGCGCCCAGCTCGGTGTCGACCTCGAGGAGGCGATCCTCGGCTGAGGGGGTGGAACCGGCATCCTGAGCCCGGGCCGGCGGGGTCACCGGAGCGAGGGCGAGCCAAAGGGCAAGCAGCAGCCCGCCGGCTACCCGCCCGCGGGACGGCAGTTTATGACGTGAAAAGAAAAGCATTAGTGAAGAACTTTTTTCTCTTCAGGCTTCTATCCTCGAACTTAGGACAATTTTTCATTCGTCATTCGTCAATCGTCATTTCTTTTACATTCCCAGGTAGCTTGCTCCGCCTTCGATGCCAATCACCTGGCCGGTGATATAGCTGCCTTCCTCGCTGGCCAGGAAGGAGATCAGCTCGCCGATGTCCTGGGGCTGGCAGACCCGCCCGAGGGGCAGCACGGAGGACATGCCCTTGATGTCATCGATGCCCCGGGCCCGGAGCAGCCGCCTGCCCATCTCGGTCTCGACGATTCCGGGGGCTACGGCGTTGATCCGGATTTTCTGGGAGACCTCTTCCTTGGCCAGGACTACCATCAGGGCCTCCAGGCCCATCTTGGCGGCGGCGTAGGGGGCGCTCCAGGGGGTGAGCACCCGGGTGATGATCGAGGAGGTGAAGGTGATCGAACCGCCCGTTTCCTGCTCGTGCATCTGCCGGGTCACGTATTTGGCGGTGTAACAGGCCCCCAGCAGGTTGGTGGAAATCACCCGCTGAAATTCCTGCGGCTCGGTGTCCCGGACGGTCTGCCCGCGGGAAGCGACCCCGGCGTTGACCGCAACGATGTCCAGGCCTCCGAGCTCCTTGACCGCTTCCGCGACCATGGCTTCCACTTCCTGGGGATTGGTCACGTCGGCCTTGACCGCCTTGACCTTCCGGCCCATTTTCTTGAGCTCGGCGAGCGTTTCCTGGATGGCGCTTTCATCCTTGCGGTAGCCCAGGACCAGGTCGGCTCCGTATTTGCCCAGGCAAAGCGCGATTCCATGCCCGATGCCCCTGCCGCCCCCGGTAACCAGCGCTCTTTTTCCACTGAGTTTCATGTTTCCCCTCCTTAGTTGAAGAAGTTATTCAAAAAATATATTGAGACCGTTGCCAAACGCATATTCTGTCATTCTGAACCCCACCGAAGGAGGGGTGAAGAATCTGGTTTCCGAAGCAGAATATGAAAAATCAGATCCTTCTCCCGCCAGAGGCGGGAGAAGGATGACATTTTAAAAGGTTTCGCCATAGTTTCTCTAATAATCAAAGTACCTTTTATCAGAAAATCGGGCATTTTATAACCCTTTCCGGTTTTCCCTGTTGTTTTTCCCTCTCCCCTCGGGGGAGAGGATGAAGGAGAGGGGGCACATGATTACGGGAGCGAAGCATTTCTTTCCACGATCTTGAGAGTTTTTCTTTAGTAAGACTAAATGTATACTAAATCTCAATGAGCCGCCGAACCGGGCCATCCGGCTGATGGGGGAAGAAGTTTATAAAAACGGCCGGATCTGTAAAAAAAACTATGCCGTGAGGTTTTCGGATCGAAACAACCGGGAGTAATCATGCGGAATAAAGGAAAAGTAATTTTCGCCGGGCTGGGCCTTCTTTCCGGACTGGTTTTTTCCTTTTCCCGGGCTCAGGCCGACACTTTTGACGTTTACGGGTGCGGGGCCCGGGGCATGGCGATGGGCAATTCCCTGTTGACCCTCGCGGATGATCCCTGCGCTTTTTACTACAACCCCGCCCGGGCCCCGATGATCGACCAGTATTTCTTGGTCGGCTACAACGGGGTCTGGGACCAGCTTTACATCGATACCCAAAACCCGGAAACCAAGCCTTCGGGCGATATCCCTAACACGCACGGGGTGGTGGTAGGGCTGGCCTCCGGCCTCGGGATCCCCAAGTTCCGCCTGGGGGCGGTGATTTACAGCCCGGTGAACCGGCTCCAGCTCCAGCACAGCTTTTACACCGACGCTTCAGAGTACTTCATGACCAACCGGCTCTATTTTTCCCTGATCGGCGATGTGACCCAGGTACAGACGATCATTGTCGGCGGCGGATACCAGCTTTTTCCCTCATTTTCCCTCGGACTCGGGTTTTCGGTTTCGATTGCGACTCACCTTGTCGAACCGGTTTATTACCCGAACATGGTCAAGGTTTTTTCTCAAGACAAAGGCGGCATGGAGGATATGTACTTAAGCATGAACAGCTACCAGACCAACGATATTTCACCGGTGCTGGGTTTGTATTTCCGGGCCAGTCAGATGATCCGGCTCGGGGTTTCGTACCGGGGGGCAACCGTCTTCCCGATCAAGGGGGAAGCCCGGGTCCGGATCCGGCTGGGGGATCTCGAACTGCCGGAGAACCGGGACGATTATTTCACCCAGAAGATCGACACCTACCTTTTCTACAGCCCCGACAAGATCGCCGGCTCGGTTGGGCTCGTCTTATCCCCCACCTTGAACCTGGAACTCGGCATTGACTGGTTCCGCTGGTCGGGTTACCGGAACACACAGAATATCGGCATGAGCCTCGCAGATGATCCTCCCGTCCGGGATTCGGCCAACCTGCGGATCGGGGTGGAGAAACAGGACGAGAAGGAACGCCGCTTCTGGGCGGGGATAATCTACGCTCCTTCCCCGGTTCCTGCTCAGATCCGGAGGCAGAACCTGGTGGACAATGACCGGGTCGCGTTCTCGTTCGGGGTAGGCTACCCGGTCAGTTTCTGGGGAATAACTATCCGGGGTGATGTCGGCTGCCAGTGGCAACACCTGATCCGGCGGGAGGTGAACAAGATCGATATCGATACGCCCGGCGCCCGGGACTACCTCGACGCCGATCCCTCCACCGAGAATATTGAGAACCCCGGTTACCCCGGCTACACCTCTGGGGGTAATCTCATCGCCGTGCAGACGACGGTGAATTATAATTTTTAAAGGGGAGGCGGGAGAAGGATCTCAATTCTGAAAATAATACCGAGATTCTTCGGCAGAAGCCTCAGAATGACATCATATAAATATGATTTTATTTTTTAAAATAAGATCTTAGTGCAGAGATAAATCAATGTCAGATCTTGGCCCTTTAGCCGGAACCCTTCTCATCATAATCCCCCTTCTGGTTCTGGGCCTGTTTTTGCTTTTGCTCGCGGAGGGGCCGAAGGAATTCCTGGCTTCTTTCTCGCGGGGGCTCGCGGCGGTCCGTTCCCGCTGGAGAACTTACCTGCTGGATCTGGTCGGTTTTTTCAGCCTGATCGCCTTTACCCTGGGGTTGATGGTCACCTTTATTGCCGCGGGAGCGGTGGTTTATTACCTGGTTCGAGGGCCGTATGCTCAGCTCCAGGACTACCGGCTGTACCTGCCCCTCGCCTGGACCGTTTTCTGGCTCTGTCTGTTCCTGGCCTGCAATTCGCTAAGCGAAAACCTGTTAGCCCGGGCTGACCATAAGCAGAAAAATTAGGGGGGAAAATGACAGAGCAGATTTTTGACGTGATCGTGGTGGGAACCGGGACCGGGGGCTCAAGCCTGGGGGCGCTCTCCGCCCGGGCGGGATTGAAAACTCTGATCCTCGAAAAGAATCCCCGGATCGGGGGAGCCTGTTCCGGTTATGAAAAGGACGGATTCCACGTGGATTTCGGCACCCATCTTTGCACCCGAGGGGGGGATGGAGCCGTTGGCGAGGTTCTGCGGCGGGTGGGGGGGCTCTCCCGGGTGGAATTCGTCCAGCCCCGCAAGCTTTCCCGGATCACCGGCCTGGGCTTGGATGTGCCTCTTTACACCTCCGCCCGGACCATTTTCAAAACCATGCACCGGCTCAACCACCAGCTCGGGGTTACCTGGCGTGAGCTTCCTGGCATGTTCCGGCTCACCCGCGACTTTTTCTGGATGCCCGAAGACGAGATTGACGAATGGGACAATAAAACCGTCGAGGAATTTATTCTCCGGCATTCCCGGAATCCCGGCATGCATGCCCATATCAACGTGATGATGGCCCTTTATTTTGTTTACCCTTACTGGAAATCCTCAGCCGGCGAGGCGATCTGGTGCACCAAGCGGATGCTGGAGTCCAGGGCGGTTTCTTATCCGAAGGGTGGGACGGTCATGGTGACCCGGATCATGCTGGACTCGGCCAAAGACCGCGGGGCTACGCTCCTGACCCGGGCCCGGGTCAGAAAGATCATGGTGGAGAAGGGCGCTGCCCGGGGGGTGGAGCTGGACGACGGAAGGAAATTCCGGGGTCGGGCGGTGGTCAGCACCAGTTCGCTCAAGGATACGGTTTTCAACCTGGCCGGGGCCCAGATTTTCCCTGTCGATTTGAGGGAGATGGTCAAAGGGCTTCAGGAATCCCACAACGCCATCCAGATCAAGCTGGCTCTCGACCGGCGGGTCATCCAGGAGGCGAGCCTGATCGTCCTGGGCAGCCCCCACGGCAATTTCCGTCCCAAAACCACCACGATTTCCCGGGTCCACCAGGTTTACGAGGACCTGCTCTCCGGCCGGGTTCCCGAACTCGTCCCGCTTTACCTCGTAGTTCCCACCAATTTCGACCCCAGCCTTGCCCCCCCAGGCAAGCAGTTCGTCACCATGTGCACAGGGGTGCCGGTGACCACCACCAGAATGGAGGACCCTCCCGAGGTCTGGGAGGAAGCGATGATGAAAACCCTGCGGGAAGCCGTCCCGGGGATAGAAAAACATATTCTCTGGAAAGAGGTGGTCGGGGCACGGGCAATCGAAAGCTGGATCGGGAAACCCGGCGGGCCCGCGATTTCCACCGCCCAGGTTCCCGGCCAGGTGGGCAATGAACGCCCCGCGATCCGGAGCCCCCTCCCTGGCCTTTATTTCGCCGGCGACGGGGCTGGCGGGAGAGGGGTGGGGACCGAGCTGGCTGCCCAGAGCGCGCTCGAGTGCGCCGAGATCCTGGAAACCGATTTCCGGGCCGGGCGCATGCCTTAGCCCAAGTTTCGAGTTGCGGGTTTCTGGTT
>JAPLJL010000005.1 GCA_026388615.1 Pseudomonadota bacterium
TATATCCATTCTAGGGGTAAATTTACTGTTTATCCCTCCTGATTGCAACTTGGCTCAGGTCTGGATTTTTCACCAAAAACAATGAAATTCGGGCGAATTCAGCTGCGGTCAAGGTGTCGGGACGGCGCCCCGGATCTATGCCGGACCGGGTCAGAATTTCTCCGGTATCTTTTCCCTGCCAGGGCCGGAGGGCGTTCTGGATGGTTTTGCGCCGGCCCTGGAAGGAATATCCGAGCAGGTTTTTAAAAACGGCGGGATCACCGATTTCCGCCAGGGGCTGGGAGCGGGGGCGGAGCTTGATCAGGGTTGAATCCACCTGGGGCGGGGGGGTGAAACAGGAAGGAGGGAGGGAAAAACAGATCTCGGATTCAAAGTAAAGGAAGGTCAAGACGGTGATCGCTCCGTAATTTTTTCTTCCGGGTTCCGCGATGAGCCTGAGGGCGAACTCTTTCTGGAGCAGGAGGACCGCCAGGGAGATAGATTCCCGTTCCGCCGCCAGTTTCTGGATCAGGGGCGAACTGATTTGGAAGGGGAGATTGGCGATCAGCTTGACCGGGTGTTTCCATTCCCGGGCCAGGGCCGGGAGAGAAACCCGGAGACCGTCGCCCTGCCGGAGGGTGAGATTTTCCCGGGCGAGAAGATCGGGCCCGATTTTATCAACCAGCACCGGGTCAATTTCAAAAGCCACCACCTTCCCGGCCTGTGCCACCAAGTGCCGGGTTAATTCACCCCGGCCCGCTCCGATTTCCACCACCAGATCTTGCGACGTGATCTCACCCTGCTCGGCGATGCGCTGCAGGATCCGGTTGTCCCGGAGGAAATGCTGACCGAGCGGAGCGCGGGTCATAAAAAACAAACTCCAATAACCAAATTCCAAATTCCAAACATATTCAATTTTTTTTGTCCGCGGAGTGAAAGGCCTCGATCGGATAAGCGTTGAGATCGAGAGGTGAGGTCATCCCGGCCTGCAAATAAAGGAGGCCGGACATGGCCACCATCGCCCCGTTGTCGGTGCAAAGGTGGGGGGAGGGGAGCAAGAGCCGGACGCCCAGGGACCGGGAAAGCTCGGCCAGGCGCTCCCGCAGCCGGGTATTGCAGGCTACCCCTCCGCTTACGACCAGTTGGTTCGTCCCCTTCAGGCGGAGGGCGCCTTCGACCCGGGAGATAATCATGTCCACCGCGGCTTCCTGAAAAGAGGCGGCCAGGTCGGAAAGCCGGGAGGGGGGGAGCGGGAGGGAATGTTTCCGGGTCTCCAGGATGACTGCGGTTTTCAGGCCGCTGTAAGAAAAATCCAGGGACCGGTCTTTCATCACCGCCCGGGGAAACGAAAAGGAGCGGGGGTTTCCCGAAAGGGCGGTTTTTTCAATCGCGGGGCCGCCCGGATAGCCGAGCCGCAGGAACTTGGCGATTTTATCGAAGGCCTCTCCTACGGCGTCGTCCCGGGTCCGGGCCAGGGTGATGTATTGACCGAGTTTTTCCAGCCAGAGGATGGAACTGTGCCCCCCGGAGACGACCAGGCCGAGAAAGGGAAACTCGAGCTCGGATTCCAGCATCGCGGCAAAAATGTGGGATTCCAGGTGGCTGACCGCCCGGTAGGGAACACCGGAGGCCAGGGACAGGCTTTTGGCTACGTTAAAGCCGACCAGGAGCGAGCCGATCAGGCCCGGCCCCTGGGTCACGGCGATTCCGGAAAGCTCGCCCAGCCCGACGCCGGCCCGGGTCAGGGCTTCCTCGATGACCGGGAGGATCATTTTCAGGTGGTTGCGGGAAGCCAGCTCGGGGACCACCCCGCCGAAATGGCGGTGAATGTCGATTTGCGAGGCGACCACATTGGACCGGATCAGGGGCCGGCCTCCGGAGGATTCCACTACCGCGGCCGCGGTTTCATCGCAGGAGGATTCAATCCCGAGAACCAGCATGAATTTTTTCGCTCCAGTTTTCCAGGTCTCTTAAAGCCCGTTCGGTCAGCAGGCGGTACTTGGACTTGCCCCGCGCCGAAGAGGAAAGCGGGGGGAACAGGGCCCAATTAATGTTCATGGGCTGGAAGTTGAGCGGGCTGGACTTGATCAGGTGGGAGAGGAGCGATCCCAGGGCGGTGGTGGGCGGGGGCAGGAGAGGGTTCTGGTCCAGCGCGATCCGGGCGGCGGTGATCCCGGCCAGGAGCCCGATCGCGGTGGATTCCACGTAGCCTTCCACTCCGGTGAGCTGGCCGGCGAAGAAAATCCGGGAATTGGTTTTCAACTGCAGCGTCGGGATCAGCAGCCGGGGGGCATTGATGAAGGTGTTCCGGTGCAGGCTTCCCAGCCGGGCGAATTCGGCGTTTTCAAGCCCGGGAATCAGGCGGAAGATCCGGACCTGCTCGGGATAGGTGAGCTTGGTCTGGAACCCGACCATGCTGTACATGGATTTTTCCCGGTTCTCCGGGCGGAGCTGGACGATCGCGAAAGACTGGGCCCCGGTTTTCGGGTCGATCAATCCCACCGGTTTCATGCAGCCGAAGGCCAGGGTATCTATCCCTTTGGCGGCGAGGACCTCGATCGGCTGGCAGCCGGAAAAGGTCAGGCTTTTTTCAAAATCCCGGTAGGGGACTTTTTGGGCGATCCGGATCGCGTCGATCCGAAGGTAATACTCTTCCCGGGAGAGGGGGCAGTTGAGGTAATCGTCCCCGCCCTTGTCGTAGCGGGAGGCGGGAAAAACCTTTTCCCGGTTGATGGATTCAGTGTGGATAATGGGGGAGGTAGCGTCATAGAAATAAAGGTATTCCTCCCCGGTGATTTTCTGAATCTCGGCCGCGAGCTGGTCGGAGGTGAGCGGGCCGGTGGCGATTACCGTCAGGCCTTTGGCGGGCAGCTGCGAAATTTCTTCCCGGACCAGGGTAACCCCGGGGGCCGCGGAGATTTCCTCGGTGATCATCCGGGAGAATTTTTCCCGATCGACCGCGAGGGCGCCCCCGGCAGGGACCTTGGTCTCGTCCGCGGCGCGGATCACCAGGGACCCCAGCTTCCGCATTTCCTCTTTCAACAGCCCCACCGCGTTTTCCAGGGAAGTAGAGCGGAGGGAATTGGAACAAACCAGCTCGGCCAGGTCCGGGTTGGTATGGGCGGGGGAAAACCGGTGAGGTTTCATTTCGTAAACGGTGGCTTTGACTCCCAGCCGGCTGATCTGGTAGGCGGCTTCGCAGCCCGCCAGACCCCCGCCAATGACGATGATTTCCGGTTTTTCCATTTGGATATTTACCTTTTTTTGCGCTGAACTGATAATCAGCTATGATTTTAAAATAGTTGTTTTGAGATAAGTCGGCAATCTGGAGCCGGGGATTCATCTCCACAGAATGAGAACACTGGAAAAAGAACAGGTTATCCAACCCCTCACGGTTAAGGTCAGTCGCCGGTCGCTGCTGAAGGCTTTGGGCTACCGGGAAAAGATGGAGCTTACCCCTAACGTCGATGAAATCATCAGGGAGGTTTTGGAGGAAGGCGGGGATTTCCTGCATCCCCGGGGAATTTTCTCGCTTTTTCCCGTGGAGAAAGTCAATGACTCGGAAATAATTCTCCCCGGGGGGGTAAAATTGCAGACCCCCCGGATTGCCCGGACCCTGTTCCAGGCGGAGCTCCTGGCGGTTTTCCTGATTACCATCGGTCCGGAGCTGGAGCGGGAGGCTGACCGGCTTTCGGAAGCCGGCCACCTGGCCCAGGCTTTAATCCTGGATACTTACGGTTCGGAGTCGGCCGAGGCCGCGGTGGGGGATCTCAACCTCAGGATCGACCGCCTGGCCCAGGAAGAGAAGCGCAGGACTTCCTTCCGTTTCAGCCCCGGTTATTGTGATTGGGATATTCAGGATCAGAAAAAGATATTTTCCCTGATCCCCGGAGAAAAAATCGGGGTGAATCTTTCCTCCAGCCTGATGATGATCCCGAAAAAATCCGTTTCCTCGATTATCGGGATCGGCCCCCGGGGCAGCCAGAAAAACGCCCGCCATTATCCGCCTCCCTGCCCGGATTGCCCGCAGCGTTTCCAATGCCTGAACCGGAGACAGTAGGTAGTAAGCAATGAGCAATGAGCAACGAGCAATGAGCGATGAAAGGTGAGAAACAAGTTATTTTTAAATGGTATGATATTTACGTTTAAGGGAGGTAGCCTATGCCGATATACGAATATGTCTGCGATAAATGCCGAAAAAGACAGAGCTTTTTAATCCTGAACACCTCCAAACCCTTTATGGAGAAATGCCAGCACTGCGGGAATAGCGGGTTGACCCGGATCATGTCCAGATTTTCCGTGGCCAAGTCGGAGGAAAGCAGGATGGAAGGCCTGGCGGATCCCTCCAAATGGGGAGATCTGGACGAGAAAGATCCCAAAAGCATGATGAAAATGATGAAAAAAATGGGCAAGGAATTAGGCGACGAGATGGGCGGGGATTTTGACCAGACGATGGCGGAGGCCGAGGCCGAATTGGAGTCGGGGGGAACGGGAGGGGATGGCCCGGGCGGAAGCGGGGAGGAAAGCGGGGGAGGCGGGGATTTATAAATATCCCGAAGGAGGGTGGAGATAGTGAAAAGAAATCTAAAATTTTCGTTGATGATCTTGACGATTTTTTACGGTTTGCTTTTCCCGCTGGTTTCCTGGGCGGGAGAAGGGGAGGCCCCGGCGGGGGTTACCCAGGGCGTTCCCGCGGAGCTGGTCAAAGCCGGGGCGGTCCAGGGGCTTTCCGCCTCTGATTGGAAGAAACTGGAGGCGGGGGAGATCGTCATCCTCAAGGAGATGGATCGGAAGGAAAACAAGGCCTTCATCCAGTCGGCCCTGATATTTCAGAAACCGATCGAGGAAGTGCACGGCCTTTTAACCCGGACCGAGAGGCAGGAGGAATACCTTCCTCATTTAGACCGGGCCACCCTGGTCAAGCGGGAAGGCAACCGGGATCTCATCGAGTTCCTGCTCCACTTCAGCTTCATCGATATTCGTTACCAGGTAAAGCATTACTATGGGGAGCCCGGGGAGTATCGGATGAGCTGGGCCTTGAACCCCGATTTCAATAATGACCTCGCCCAGCTCGAGGGCTACTGGAAGTTCTACCGGCTAGATAAATCCCGGACGCTGGCCCGCTATGGGACCCTGGTCAAGGTCGGGAGGCTGATCCCGAAATTCATCGAGGATGCCTTGAGCCGGAAGGACATACCCAAGTCGCTCGGCCAGCTGAAAAAATGGGTGGAATCCGGCGGAACCTGGAGGAAACCGGAATACAAAAAGTGAAAATAAAGTCAAAGGTGAAAGGTCAAAGGTAATCGGATGATAAAAAACATCGTAAATAAACGGAGAAAGAATAAATGCTGCTGAATAATTTATTTGTCATTGCGAGCCCGGAGGGCGCGGCAATCTAATAGTCGGAATAAAATGTCCGAAGAGATTGCTTCACTATCGTTCGCAATGACGTTTTAAGAATGAAATGTTTCCAATAGATGTTCACTTCCTAACATGAAAATCCGTTACATCAAACATTCCACCCTGATTATTGAATCCGGCGGGAAGAAGATCATCACCGATCCCTGGCTGGTCGGGAATTTCCGGTTTTTCCCGGCCCGTCCCCGCCAGGTCAAGCCGGAGGAGCTCCATGATCTGAATTTAATCCTCATCTCTCACGGACACGGGGATCACCTGCACGCCGAGAGTCTGGCCACTCTTCCCCGTCAGGCCAAGGTCATTGTCCCGCGGGGTTTGAAGAACAAGCTGATCCGGCTGGGTTTTCTGGATACGGTTGAACTCTCACCGGGGGAGGAGTTTTCCCTCCCGACTTTGACCATCGCCGCCGTCCCGGCCAAGCATCCCGGCCCGGCGGTAGGATATATGATCAAGGATGGGAAAACGGTGTATTTTGCCGGCGACACGGTTCTCTTCCCGGGGATGAAGGAGATCGCCTCCCGGTTCAAGATTGACGCGGCCTTTCTCCCGATCGGCGGGGTCAGGATGTTCGGGTTCAAGCTGGGAATGGACCCGGCAGACGCGCTCCGGGCCGCCGAAATTCTCAACCCGAAGCTTTTAATCCCGATTCATTATGCCACGGGGGCGTCCGTTCCTCTGCTTTTTTCCATGAAAGGCAGCCCCGAAGAATTACTGCGGAAGGCCGGCCCGGGCCTGAAGGAAAAAATCCGGGTCCTCGCCGAAGGCGAAACCATCGAAATTTAAATTTTATTTTAAACCGTATTTTGCTTAAAAAAGGGGGTTTTGAATATTCAATCCAGATAGGGACGGAAATGATTTTCTTTAGAAGTATCACAAGATTTCAGAATCAAAGAAAGGCAGAGAGTATAATAAATGTCGTCTAAAATTCATTTAGAGATTAATCAAAGACTTAAACATTTTCTCATTTCCTTGGTTGTATCTACTTTATCTGTATCTTCCCTAGTGGGAATTGCCTACGTTTACACCCATTATGGTTCTTATATTCCAAGTATTTTTAATTATTTTATCATTGTGCTGGCTTTATTTGTCATTTATGTAATCGCTCGCCGCCATGGGCATTATTTGATTTGTTAGCAGCGTTAGGATTATGGCCACATACACGTGGTCGAGAGAATTTTGTCGAATTAAATCCAGGGTTATGGGTTTTTTGTGCGGTTTATTATACGCTGATCATTTATTTAATTTTACGTTTTTGGCATCGTTTCGGGCCTTCAATTCGTAAACAATATAAGAGACTTGTAACGGTCGGAAAGTAACTTGCTACTTTG
>JAPLJL010000255.1 GCA_026388615.1 Pseudomonadota bacterium
AGGAGGGAATAAGCCAGGAACAGGTTGACGGCGGTGGGCAGGAAGAGACGGGCAAAGAAGGTCAGGAAGGGATTCTTCATGCCGCTGTGGATGGCGATCAGGAGATTCTGCGGGTTGCCGATCGGGCTCATCACGCTGCCGGTGGTGATGGCGAAGGCCAGGGCCAGGAGCAGGAGCTTCGGGGAGACCCGGTGCCGGCGGGCCAGGTGCAGGACCACCGGCGTGCCGATAATTGCCAGCGTATCGTTCATGAGCAGGGCGGAGAGGAACCCCATCCCAAAGAGAATCAGGATGAGAAGGCTGTTCACCGACTTGGCCCTCCGGAAGATATGATAGGAGAGGCGGGCCAGGTAACCGCTTTCCTCCAGGGCCTCGCCCACGACGAACATCCCGAAGAGAAAAAGGATCACATCGAAATTTATCGACTCCAGCGCGCGCCCCGCGGGGATCCGGCCGGAGACGAGGACGAGGACCGCGCCGACGGTCATGATTTGCCAGATCCGGAGCCGGAACCGTCCGACCTGCCGGACGGCGATCAGCAGAAAAACCAGGAATAAAACGATGACCGGGAACTGCATGTCTAGTAAGCAGTAGGCAATAAAAGACCGTTAGGCGTGAGGCGTTAGGCGTAAGGCGTAAGGCGGAAAAAAAATATTAAGAAACTAGAAAAGCACTATTAACGTTCAAAACAAACTCAATGATTTTAACGCTTTGCCCTATGCTCTATGCCCATAACCTACGACCTTTGACCTTTGCCCTTTTTTTATGCTGCCGGCCTCCGCCCGCAGAGAAATTTGGCGGTGTAAACACAGCAGGGCTCGTCCCGCTGGTTCTTGATCGTGGACTGGGCGGTGATCACCCCGCGGGTGTCGTCCTTGGCGTCGGCCGCCATCACCTCGGTTTCCGAGTGGATGGTGTCGCCGATCCGAACCGGGTTGGTGAAACGGACCTTATCGATCCCATAGAAGGCGATAAAAGACTTGGGCAGGGAAGCATAGGGACCGAGCCGGAGCTGGAGGGCGCTGCCGATCACCAGGACCAGCATCCCGTGGGCGATCCGCTCTCCGAACATTGTGTTCTTGGCGTACTCCACGTCCGTGTGCAGGGGGTGCCAGTCGCCGGTCAGGCCGGCGAAAGTGTGGATGTCGGCCTCGGTAATCGTCCGGGCCGGGCTGATGGTCTTTTCCCCGACTTTGTAATCCTCGAAATATTCCTTATCGGCCATGTTTTCCTCCTTTTTGGAATTCCTTCATAATTTATCCAAACCGGGCAAATGATTCAACCGCCTTGTAGTTGCCCGATTTATCGGGCAATATTTAAAACCGCCGATCCCGCCAGGGGACGGGACACGTGAATCGGCAAACTGCAAATAAATGACTCCGGAAGACAGTGGATTTGGAGCAATTTCTTTTTTCTGGTTGAACATTGCATTCCCCCTTTGTTAAAAGGGGGATGAAAGGGGGATTTTCATCTGAAAAATACTTCAGCAAATTCCAAAACCGCATTATTAGTCGGCGCCACCGGCCTGGTGGGCGGGCACTGCCTCCGTTTTCTCCTGGAGGACGATTATTACGGGAAGGTAGTGGTCCTGACTCGCAGGAAACTGCCCCTCGAGCATAAAAAGCAGGAGCAGCACGTGATTGATTTCGATGCGCTGGCGCGGAACGCTGACCTGGTCAAAGCCGACGATATCTACTGCTGTCTGGGAACGACCCGGAAGAAAACCGCTTCGAAGGAAGCTTACCGGAGCGTGGATTTCACCTATCCCTTTGAAATCGCCCGCCTGGGCCTCGCCAACGGGGCGGAACATTACGCGATTGTCTCCGCCGTCGGGGCCAGTTCCAAGTCCAGGATTTTCTACAACCGGACCAAGGGTGAAGTCGAGAAAGCCGTAAGCGGACTCGGATTCAAGGGGGTTTATATTTTCAGGCCCTCCCTGCTGACCGGGGAAAGGCAGGAGGGGCGCAAGTGGGAGGAAGTCGGCGGGAATATCGCGAAAAAGCTTTCATTTCTTATGGCCGGGCCGATGAAGAGATTCCGTCCTATCGAGGCCAAAGTGGTGGCTTTCGCGATGGTGCAGGCCTGCCGCCAGGGCCGCCCCGGGGTTCACATCATCGAATCGGAGGAGATCAGAAAGATCTATGAGAGTAGGCAGTAGGTAGTACGCAGTAAGCAGAGGTCAAAAGTTCAAATGTCCAAGCTCAAATGCCAAATAAAGGTCAAAGCCTAAATGTCAAAATGAAATAACAAGGCATATTTTTTGAGCTTTTTGTTTTTTGGGCTTATTTTGAACTTTGGATTTATGCATTTGAACTTTTATCCTATGCTCTTTGCCCTTAGCCTCGTGGTCCGGCGAGATGATTTCTTTTGGTCCGGATTAAAATGTTGAAAATTCCCCGGTAGCAGGCGCCCACGAAGCGGTCGGATTCATCCACCGGCCCCTGGATCGCGAGCACCAGCAGATTCTCGGCGGTCTCCATGGATTCGCCCAGGTATTCCAGGGCGATCGCGGCGTTGATCTGCCGGTTCCGGTCGGTCCCGGATTTGGCGATTTCCACCAGTTTCCGGGCGGGGAATTCGAGCAATTTCGCGGCCTGGAGCCTTCCCCGGCGGTCTGCGGCGACAAACTTGGCCCGGGCGGCGTCCTTTCGCTTCTGCAGGGTCGAGGAGGACTTGTCGTTTAAAAATCTGTTCAGCCAGAAAGAAAAATCCTTGACCGGCTGCAGGTGGGATCTGTAGTTGAAGTGTTTTTTATCCGGGCAGGTTAAGACCGCGGCGAAGACCAGGCCGCAATAATAGATGCAGCTGTCCTTGGCATATTGGGTTTTCAGAAGGGGGTACAGGTAAGGAAAATAATCCTGGTCCCGGGTGAACCCGACCAGATACAAAACCACGCTGGAGGGCTGCTCGTCCTCATTATTCAGGGTCCTCGGTTTTTTCAACTAGGCCAGCAGTTCCGGCTTGTGCCTTTGGGGGTTTCGGATCACCGCCCGGATCGCGAATTCCTGGTCGACCGGATCGGTGTTGTTCACCAGCCGCTCGATGAAGCTTCTCGCCACCTCGGCTCCCGGGGCGGGGGCGGGGAACAGGAAGAAAACAAACCAGAAGAATAGCGGCAGCAGCAGGATCCCTTTTTTCATCCGGATTTATTTCGCGGGTTCAAAGAAAAACCGGGCCCCGATTCCGGCGTTGAGAGCGAAAGCAGTTTCAGGCACCAGGTCCATGATCGGGACAATCTCGAGAAAAATATCGACGGGGACTTTTCGGAACAAATAATCGATTCCCACGGGAATCCTGACCCCGACACGATCGTCATTGCCGCCGCTGTCGTCTTCATTGTCGCCCAGCTTGAACCGGCCTCCGACCCCGAAATACATCGGCAGCTGGCCTTCTTCCACTTTGAACAGATTGAACTCGTGGAAAAGATAATCCGCGTGGACATGAAGGGAGTCGCGCCGGCCGAAGGACCAGGCCAAGCCCCCGTCCACGGCTTGGCGCTTGGTGATCCAGCCCTTCAAGACTACGCCGGTCGGCTCCCCCAGGATCACCCCCAGTCCCACCCCGCGGTCCTGGGCCTGGGCGGGGTTAAGGGAAGCCGGGAGAATCGGAAGAATGAGAGCCAGAAAAAGAATGATTAAGGATTTCCGGTTACTTTTTATCTTTTCCACTTTTATCTTCCGGCTTTTCACTTTTTTCGGCTTGTTTCGGCGCCTGCTTGGCCACTTCGGCCACGTCGGCCGCGGGGAGGATCACGGGAATGATCCCCATCCCGCTGGCCCCGCCCAGGATATTGGACATCCCGCCGCCCGGGGTCACGAAGATGCGCAGGGTCAGGATCCCGATGACCTTTCCCTCCTGGGTGAAAATCGGCGCGCCCAGGCCGGTTTCGTCAACGTAAAAATCCGGGATGAAAAAAGTCCGGGGTTTTTTCATGATGGACTGGATCCGGAGCAGCGAGACGGAAGGGGAATAGCTGGCGACTTTTCCCAGGCGGGTCAGGACGAAGACCGGATCGAGAATGTCCGGGGCGGCACTCTGCGTGAGGTCCAGCGCCAGCAGGGGTTTTTCGAGTTTCGCGGTCGGGCGGATGAAGGTCAGGTCCAGGTCCTTATCCCGCAGGATGACCTGGGCCGGGACCTCCTTGCCGTCGGGGAGAACCATTTTCAGGTCGGAGAGCTCGCTTTCATAGTTGGAATGGGGTGAATCCTCGCCCCGGCCCTGGGCTTCACTGAACAGGTTGGCGATTCGGGTCGGGTCGGTAACGGAGAGGGGCAGGACCGCGAGGCCGGAGGGATCGATGACCGTGGCGATGGCCTCGGTTTTGTTTTCGGCCTTGTTCGCCTCGCGGCCTTCGACCACCATCCGCACCCGGTTGACGATTTTTACGGTGACCACGACTTCCTGCCATTTTTTCTGGATTTTTCTCCCGACGTCGGCTTCCTGGTCGGAAAAGGCCGGGCCGGAGGCCAGGGGCAGGAGCAGACCAACAGCCAGGGTGATCAGAATCTGTTTTTTCATTTTCCCCCCTTTAGTTTAATAAGCATATATTTAAGGATCGGAAGACGATGTCATTCTGAGCTGAAAGCGAAGAATCTCGTTTTTTCCTTCAGATCCTTCTCCCGCCATAGGCGGGATCAGGATGACCAAGGGTCATTTTTTATCCTTTATATTATCCGGCCAGCTGGGCTCCAGTTCAATGAAGGTGGTATGAATTCCCCGCTTGACTTCGAGAACCGCCCGCCGCGGTTTTTCCGCGTTGATTTTTTTCATGATCGCGGTGAAGGCCTCGACATCGGAAATCTCCTGGCCGTCCACCGCCAGAATGAGATCGCCCACCGCCAGGTGGGCCAGCGCGGCCCAGCCACCGCTCCCGACCGCGTCCACCAGGGTTCCCGGCTGGTTTTCGGGCCAGCCCTCCTTCACGATGTCGAGATAAGAGACATCGCGGACGCTGAATTCAAAATTTTCATCCTGGTATTTCTTCATCTCGCGGGACAGGCGGGGAGATTCCCCCAGGGTAAGGGCCAGGTCCATTTCCTTGCTGTCGCGGAGGATGCCGAGCTTGACCTCCGATCCGATCTGGTATTGCCGGATCAGGTTGGGCAGGACCTCGATGTCTTCCGGCTCGGAAACGGCGATTTTTTCACCGTCCAGTTTCAGGATCAGATCACCGACCCGGAGGCCGTTTTTCGTCTTGGTGGGGTAAACCTGGGTGACCCGCACCCCGGTCCGGTCCATCAGGTTGAGCCCTTCGGCGATCTCGCGGGTCAGGACCTGGAAAGCCACCGGCAGCCAGGCCTTGCGGGCCTCCATTCCCTGGTCTTCGGTTTTTTTCGTCCCCACCTTGACCAGGGTCAGGTATTGCTCCTGTTTTCTTTCAAAGGTGACCAGGGCCGGCACCGGATCGGCGTGGCCCGCGGTGATCTCGTCGGTCAGCTGGAGAAAGGCCTCCAGGTTTTTCACCGGCTGTCTATTCACCTCCACAATCACATCCAGGGGAAGAACCCGGGTGGCCGCCTGCCCGCAGGGGCCCCCGGGGCTGATGCTCGTGACCAGAACCCCCTCGGAATTCTTTCTTTTCATTTCCTTGGCGATCATGAGGGAAAGGTTGTGAGCGGTGATTCCCCAGGGCTTGATTTCCTGGGTCTTGGGCCGCAGGTATTCCCTTTCCCGGGGAGTGACCTTGAGGGTGAGTTCCTTACCCTCCCGCTTGACCACCGCGGCTAGTTCCCGGTCCACGGGAAGGTTCATCAGGGTCTGGTTGAGCAGCGGCAGCTGCTCGGCGAAGCGGACGTTGGCTTCCTGTCCGGCGACCCGCATCAGGATATCGCCCGCCCGGAAGCCGGCCTTCTCGGCCGGGGAGCCCTCGATAATGCCGCTGACCAGGACCCCTTTCGCCTCGAGGGAGGATTTGAGCAGGGGCTGGAGGTCGAGGCCGAACCAGGATCGGACCACCTTGCCGTCCTTAATGATCTTGTCGGCGATTTCTTTAACGAGGTTGCCCGGGATGGCGCCGCTGAGACCCATCGAGATCTCGTTGATCCCGACGATCTCGCCTTTCATGTTGATCAGGGGTCCGCCGGAGTTGCCGCCGTAGATGGCGGCATCGTGGCCGATCCAGCGGACGATGGACCCCACCTCCTCGCCTTCCAGGGTGAATTTGAAGGGCCAGAAGAGCTCCGGCATGACCAGCTCGATATTGCTGACGATCCCCAGGGTTACCGATTGGGACAGGGCGTAGGGGCTGCCCAGGGCCAGGACATAATCGCCGACCTGCAGGCGGGCGGAATCGCCAAACCCGGCCGCGGGGAATCCCTTTTTACCGTCCGGGTGCAGCTTGAGGACCGAAATGTCGGTCAGCGGGTCGGTTCCGACCAGGTCGGCTTCGACCTCTTCCTTATTATATAAAGTACAGACTAATTGCTTGGATTGTCCCGCGACGTGGTGATTGGTGACCACATAGCCATCCTTGCTAATGATGACGCCGCTTCCGGAGGCCTCATGCTTGTCCTCCCGGCCCTGGTCATAAAAAGCCATGACCACGTGAATCCGGACCACGGCGGGCTTCACCCCGGCCACCGCCTCATCGACCGCCCGGCGGACGGCTTCCGGGACGTTCAGGTTTCCGGATGACGACGCAGGCCCTCGGGCCGATTCACCCCTGGCGCCGGAAATCCCCAAAGCGAAAAGCGTCAGGATGAAAATCAAGGCGGTTAATGGCCGGCAAAAAGAATTTGCGGGTTTCACGAAAAAGCCTCCTTTTCTGGATGGAAAATCAGAGATTTATTATAGCAGGATGTTTTTACTTAAACCCGAAAAATACGGTTGAATCCATTCCTGTTTCATCCGCGGGCGGATTTTTTTGTAGTCTGCCGATTAATCGGCGGTTTCCGAAAGTGCCCGATCCCTCCCGTATCGTGATAAATCCCTCTGAAGTCGGGACAAGTCCCTCTAAAATCGGGATAAATAAATCGGGCAACTACGAAACATTAGGAAAAAATAACAGTTTTTTACAGGTTAAAAATGGAAGCAGGAATATCCCGGGAAAAGATCAGGATCTAAGTAGCTATGGACCAGACGTAAAATTCCGGGGTGGGGTCCGGCATCTGGCCGGAATTCAGGGCCCTGACCTTGAAGCTATGAGAACCGTTAGCCAAACCAGGGTAATTGGCGGGGGAGGAGCAGGGCGACCATATCTCCGAGTCCATTCTGCATTCGAAGGAACAATCACTCAGATCGCATTGGAATTCAAAAGTCGCGCTGGACGAATTGCTGGGGTTGGCGGGTTTGGCGGACAGGGTGGTTTCGGGGATGGCGGTGTCCGTCGCGGTCCCGCAACCTCCGGCACCGGCCGCGGCCGGAAAAAGTGCCGCGATCAAGGCGAAGATTTTCAACCAATTCAAATTCATAAAGGTTTGAGTGATGTATATGATATTTTATAAGAAAAATGAAACGATAACAACCAGAAGGCTGGAAAGCGAGAAAGTTTTACTCTGTTCTTTTTAACCCGAAACTATTCTGGTCTGTCTGGTCTGTGAATGGCACGGAGCAAGGAGCATGGCACACGGAGTTAAAATTTTTTATCTATTTGGTTTCTTTGGTTTTTAATATAAAATCGTCATTCGTCAATCAATCGCAAGGCTTCCCTCGACCGCAATGCCTCGGGATCTGATCGAAAATCCTTGCCCTACTCGAACCCTTGAACCCTTGGCCCCTGGAACTCTATTTCTTCCATTCCGTATTTCTTTATAGGGATGCCGGTTTGGGCTTGGCCTCCTTGGCGCGGGCCAGGTTTTTGTAGCTTTCCATGTATGCTTCCACTGCTTCGATCAGGCCGGCCTTGGCCTCCTCCTCGGTCTCGCCCTGGCAGGCGATCCCGAGCTCCATGCAGCGGGCGATGTAGCAGCTGTCCCGCTTATTGATGACGACGGTAAACTCTTTCATGCTGATGGCCTCCCTCCTCATTCTCCTTTCTTTCCCCCCTGGAGAATGGGTCTGGAAAATATGATCCCTTTTAATTCTTTCTGCTTAAATAATCAATCATCGGCCCGGTAACCAAAGGCACC
>JAPLJL010000146.1 GCA_026388615.1 Pseudomonadota bacterium
CTTTTTCTTTTTCTTCTTCTTTCACCTTACAATCAATACAGAAAACTCCCTCATTTGTTTTAGAAAGGTGAACAATACAAACCGGTCGTTTGCAAATCGAACATATACCACCCCCCATATCTACAAATTCGAAACCACACATAAAACAAGTGAACGGAATAATTTTCTTAGAAATATCCAAAACATTCCTCTAAATCTGTAAATATAAATTTTTTTCCCCCTCTTTGTCGAAAGAGGGGATGGGGGAGATTTTCATCTACCCAGAAATTTCGAGGTCTGCTTTTCTGATGAAAATCCCCCTGCCTCCCCCTTTTCATAAAGGGGGATTTATAATCGCCCCGGATCAGGAAGTGATTAGAAATTCGTAATCAGAAAAAAACTCGTCAAGGCTCGGGGTTTTGTCCCCCTCCCCAGTTTTAATCTATCAATCCTTCCGACTTTAAACTTTTAACCTTTAACCTTTTACTTTTCCCCCTTCGGATACCCCACGGTCTGCGCCAGGATTATTTTCTGGTTCTTCTTGAGATTCAGATCCTTGGCCAGGGCGTCCTTGTCCACCAGGCCCCGGATAACCGTAGCCAGCCCCTCGGAGGCGCAGAAAAGATAAACGTTCTGGCCGATGAAACCGGCGCCGGCGGATGAATAGATGAGTTTTTCCTCATCGCTGACAAATACTTTTCCCATGGTGCTGACGCGGGAAAAGTCCGCCACGTAAACCAGGTTAACCGGCGCTTCCTTGACGAAAGGCTGAATAATCCTGCCCGTATCCCCCCGCACGTCCCGGGCCAGAACCGGCTGGAGAACGTTAGTCTTGGCATCGTAAAGATAGGCCCCTGCCTCCATAACAACGTAGACATCTATTTCCTGCCAATTCATCGCCGAGGGAGCGGTCCGCAGGCCGGAAGCCGGTCGGTTGATCCCGCAGGCGGCCCAGAGCAGGTTGGAAAGGACCTGAGGGGTGAGCTGGTCCGGCTTGAAATCCCTCGAGGTTTTACGGTTTTTCAGCACTTCCATCAGGGGCTTGCCCCCCGTCATCTGCGGGGGAGGCAATTTGACCGGTTCCAGCTGAACCGGCCCAGCCGGCGGTGCCGGTTTCTCGCTGCCGTTAGAACCCGAAACCCAGAACAGACTGATCAAAAAAATAAAAGCCAGTGAACCCCAGGTCAGCTTCTTCATTTTCTCCCTCCTTTTTGCAAATGATTAAAGTCAGCGAAAGGTCATTCTTCACTTGTAAAAAATTATATCAGAATTGATCAGATCCTTCTCCCGCAGAGGAAGAAGCAGATATCTGCGTTGGAAAAATAAAACCTGGAATTAAAAAAGCAATTTAAAAAGCAGGCAGGAGGATTAAACCCGGCAGAAGCGGGAACAGTCCGTCAGGCATATTTCAAAACAACCCCCTCCAGAACATTGGCCACGTCCTCGCACTTGTCGATGGCGTTTTCCAGGTCTTCAAAGATTTCCTTCTGCTTGATGATCTCGATCGGGTCGGTCACTTTTTCAAACAGGGCGGAAAGCAGCTGGCGGTAAACCTGGTCTCCTTCGTTCTCGAGTTTGTTGGCCTCGATGCAGGATTTCAGGACCGCATCCGGGTTCTTCATCCGTTTCAGGCAGGTGATGGCCAGGAGGAGGGCCTCCATGGACTTCACCAGGATCTCGGCCAGGGAGATAAACTTGGGATCGTAATTCTTAACCTTGAAGATCATGATTTTTTCCGCCGCGGTCTCGATCAGGTCGATCACATCGTCCAAGCGGCTGATTAGTTCATGGATATCCTCCCGGTCGATCGGGGTGATGAAGGTTTTGTTCAGCTTTTCCATCGTCTCGTGGGTGATCTGGTCCCCGGCGTGTTCCACGTCTTTGATCGCCCCCACCTTGGCCTCCAGGTTGGTCGGGTCTCTCAGGAGCTCGAGAAACAGTCTTCCGCCCTTCAGGGCGTTTTCCGCGCTTTGCTCAAAAAGGTCAAAAAATTTTTCTTCTTTCGGGATGAAACTGATCATAATATTTTACCTCTCTTCTGATTAGATTCGGCGTTTTCAATTTAATTCTTTTTCAGGTTTTCTTCAAGATTTTCTCTGCGCTTATTTTCCGGATATTTTTAAACCATCCTCATTTTATCATTCTGAGCCCTGCTGGTCCCGAGCTCTATCGAGGGAAGCCTGCCGCAGGGTGAAGAATCTTATTTTAAACGGAAAAAAAGATCGAAATCCTTCGCTTACCATCAGGATAGTTTCGGTCGGGTTTATTATCCCGGTTTTATTAAAAAAACACGCCTTGCTTCTATTTGACTATTAGAGAATAGTATACAAATAACATATGGTTATTTAGTTTTGGCTGCGACCGGCCGGGGAGTTGCCCGGGGCTTGCGGTTTTCCTCCACCCAGACCTCGATCCAATCCTCCAGCCAGACCCAAAGGTAGCTGACCTGGGGATCCACCCTGATCGCCAGGACCAGGGCGGAGATCGCCTCCGGGGTTTGATCCTGAGACATCAGGTCCCGCGCTTTCCGCGCACATTCGTTCGAGATCTCCTCTTTCCAGTAAAGGGCCAAGCGGTTTTCCGGGTCGAGAGCCAGGATCTCCCGGCAATACTTCCATTTCCTCCAGAGATCGCCGGTTCCGTTCACCCGCTCCCACCAGGTTCTGATCCGGGCCTCCCTACCTACCCCCAAGTCAGCCTTCACCGTCATCAACTCCCGGTTTAATAGCCAGGCCGAGGGGCAGGCCACCAGCAAAAAGATCGCACAATTTATTGTTATGCTTAATATTTTTCGATAATGTTTCACGTGAAACACTCCCTAAAATCAATTACCAAATCCCAAAATCCAATCACCAAACCAGAAAAACCCATTATTTTGAATTTGATGCTTGGTAATTAGCATTTTTGTTTGGTAATTGGTGCTTGGTTATTGGTCATTGGTTTATTAATGTTTCACGTGAAACATTTTCACTTCCCCAGGCAGAACCGGGAGAAGATCTCCGAGAGAACCTCTTCCCGGTCGCTGAGAAACTCCCGTCCCATGATCTCCCCCAGGCTTCCGCCGGCTTCCCGGAGATCCTCAGCGATAAATTCGGGTGGCCGGTCTTCGGCTAGGGCCAGGATCCCCCGCTTCAGGGCCTCGCGGGCCCGGATCAGGCCCCGGTAATGGCGAAGGTTGGAGATCCAGATCTCGTCACCCGAGCCGGGTGAAGCGACCAGGGCCAGGATCCCTTCCTCCAGCCCGGCCAGGCCTGTCCCTTCCCGGGCGGAAACCCGGTAAAAACCGTTCCCGGGATAAAGGCCCCGGGCCTCTTTTTCCCTTACCGCCTCCGGCAGGTCCATTTTGTTCATGACCACGAACACCTGCACCCGGGTTCCCGGGGCTCGGAATCCGTTTTCACCCTGGGTCCTCAGCCATTCGGCCGCTTGGTAATCCTCCGGCTCTAGTCTTTCCGCGCCATCCAGAACCAAAATAATCAGATCGGCTCCCTCCAGAAAACGGTCTGCCATCCGGATCCCGGCCCGCTCCACCCGGCCCTCGGTCTCCCGTCTACCAGCGGTATCGTAATAAACTACCTTCCTTCCTTTTATATAGGCTGAGGCCTCGATTACATCCCGGGTGGTCCCCGGATCCGGGTCCACCAGGGCTCGTTCCTTTTTCAGGAGCGCGTTGAAAAGGCTCGATTTTCCCACATTGGGGCGGCCGATGATGGCGACCCTCAGGCCCTCCCGGAGGATTTTCCCTTCCCGGAAATGGGAGATCATACTCGCGATTTCCCGTTCCACCGTTTCCAGGGCCAGTTTCATCCCTTTCCTCCCGGTCCGGTCTTCCGGGACATCTTCCGGAAAATCGATTTCGGCCTCCAGCCGGGCCAGTTCGGCGATTAGAGTCTCCCGCCAGGCCTCAATTTTATCCCGGAGCCGGCCGAGCAGCTGCCCCGCCGCCAGGGAAAGACCTTCCCGGGTCTGGGCCTGGACCAGGTCCAAAACCGCCTCGGCTTGGGTCAGGTCTAATTTTCCCCGCAGATAAGCCCGGAGCGTAAATTCCCCCCGGTCGGCTAGGCGGGCCCCGGCTTCCACCAGGTTCCGGATCAGTTCCTCCATCAGAACCGGGCTCCCGTGCCCATGGATTTCAACCACTTCCTCTCCGGTGTAGGAAAAAGGGGCGGGCATGTAAAGCAAAAGACCGTCATCCAGGATTTCGCCCCCGGGGCCATGGATTTCGCCCCGATATAAATGCCGGGGCGCCCAGGTCTGGTCAGCTCCGGTTCCCGCCTCCCGGCCCCCCCGGACGACAAAAAACTTCCGGGCGAACTCCAGGGCGCGGGGCCCCGAGATCCGAACCACACCCACCCCTCCCTCGCCGGGCGGGGTGGCCAGGGCGACAATGGTGTCGGAATAGTTACTCACTAATTTTCAAAGGAATCGTTTCCGAAAAACCTTCTATTTTCAATGTTGGCAAAGCAGTCGAAAAACCGAGGCTCAATAGATTATCTTCTGGTTGGACCCGGTCAGGGGATCAACCACCAGGATCCGGCCTCCGGAGGTGTCGGTGATCCAGACCCATCCTCGGGTCTCGTCCAGATAAAGTTGCGGCGCTACCGCTCCGACATATTTACCGATAATCCCATCCAGGGTGGTTACGGAAAATGCGTCCCCCGCGCTGGCGGGAGTTTCCCCGGCGGAAAGGAGGAAACTTAACTCCCCTCCCGCGGTGGTATAGGCCTCACCCTCCTGAGCCAGGCCAGTTTGCGCCCCGCTGATTGTCCCCTCCACCTGCCATCCGGCCCCGGTATAGGTTATCGTCCAGGTCTCCGATTCGGTCACCCCGAGACAATTGGAGGTCTTGATTTTGCTGATTCCCGGGTTGGAAATGGGATCGATATCCGTAAACGTCGCCGACCCTGCCGAGCTGGCGTCTGATCCCAGATTCCCGTAGCACCCGGAAGAAAAGTCGAAAAGATGCAAGTACCCCGTGAGCGTCACCCAGATCAAAACTGGATCCCCGGATAGTTTCCCGGTTACTATCCCCCCGGTCAGGCCTTTGAGATCAAGCTTCAGGGTGGACTCGGTCTGGTCCAGGGAAAATTTATAAGCCTGGGCCTGGCCTTCCGGAATAATCATTACCGCGCCCCCCGGATACGCCTGGGGAGTAAAAAGAATCGTCCGGCAGGCTCCCACCCCGGAAAGTTCCGGGGTCCAGGGAATGTCCGTGACCTGATTAAAATCGGCCAGCCCCAGCCAGCCGAACCGGGCTTCGCCCGGCTCGTACCGGAGCAACAGATGCGCGCCATCGGGGGCGAGTTCCAGGCCCCGGGGTTCGGGTATTACCGCCAGGGTCTGGGCTTCGGCGGCAGAAAGCGTGTCCGGAAGTTTCATAATCAGGCCTGACCCACCGGAACCGGAAGCTTCCGCGGGCAGGAGATACACCGCGCCCCCGTTAACCACGGTAAAATCCCGGGGCGGATCCGGAAGATTCAGGGTGCCTTGAACCGTGAAACCCTGGGTTTCATAACTTCGCAGGACCGTTCCGGTCGCGTTTTCCGCCATCAGAACCAGACGGTTTCCGTCCGGGCTCATTTTAATATCCAAAATGCTTTCCTCCAGGCTGAGGACCGGGAGCATGGCTTTTTTCCCGTCGTCACCCACCTTCTCCGGGATTTCATAGTCTTCGGCGCCAACCGTCCAGATTTTCCCCAGGGCCTTTTCTCCGACAATCACCATCCCGGAGGCTTCGCCCCGGACAAAGTCCGGAGCGGTCAGGAGATCCGTCGTGGTTGACGACGAGCCGCAGGCAAAACCGGAGCAGACCAGGAAGGTCCCAATAATCAGGGTAACGGCAAATCTATAGAAGAATCTTGTTCTGAGCATAATTAAAAATTGTGATGGGAACATTTTAAAAATTCCTAATTTCTAATGACGAATT
>JAPLJL010000057.1 GCA_026388615.1 Pseudomonadota bacterium
GGGTGGGTTCTTCCTTCGACCCCGATGGGGGCTCAGGACGAGAACCCCAGAGGGGCACGACTCGCACTTCTGGTAAACCAAGCTCGATTAACTCGACGATAAGGTATTGTTCGATACTGGCTAGACCCTGTTTGCCCCGACCAAAGATCTGGCGGGGCGGGTCAACCGCCCGGGATTACGGCACGGCACGTATTAGTGCGCGGAGTGAAACCCGCCCCCCAAAAAGAAGAAAATGCCTCATCTCGTTATCAGGATTGACGAAGGAGGAAACTAACCTGGCTTTAAAAATCTAAAATACCTAATGTTTTTTAGATTAACAATATTCCAAAATCATAAGAAAAGTTTTAGGATTTATCCGAGGTTTATTCCAAAAGTTTAGGAATTTGACATTAGAAATCAGAAATTCTCTTTTCCTCCTGTCCCGGGTTGGGGTGCTGATCTTCCTGGCTCCGCTTTTCCTGGCCTGCGGCACGGAGGAAAAACCCATTTCCGGTTCCGGCCCCTGCCTTTCCCTGACCGAGCTTTTTACCTTCACCGATTCGGATTATCGCTTCCATGTCACCGGCAAGGTCAAGAACTTCTCCCCCACGAACGCGGACGGGGTGGTCGTGACCGCCGACTTATTTTCCGACCCCGATCACCAGATTCCCATTTCCAGCGGGTCCCAATTTCTGCCCCCGATCCCGGGGCAGGAGGGGTTTCGCACCTTCGATATCTGGTCCCCCGCGGTCAGGCTCCGGCCCGGAACCGCCGGCTTCCCGGCCATCTTTTTCGAGACCCTGCTCCAGGGAACCGCGGCCGGGAATGAACCCATCCCCGCGCCGGAGCTCGAGCTGGACGACGCCGGCATCCAGACCGACGTGTTCGGCCGCTACCATATCCGGGCCAAGATCACCAACGTCGGCCCGGTCACCGTGGAGATGGTCTACTTCACCGTCTCTTTCTTCCGGGACGAGGCTCAGACCGAACTGATCGCCCGCCTCCGCAAGGGATTCGGGCGTTTCCTGAAAACCCCCGATCCCACCGCCGACAATCCTAACCCCGGCTCCCCCATTTACCTCGTGGACCTCTGGCACCCGGAGATCAACCAGGATAAATACCCGAGTATCTTCTACCGCGTCGAACTCTCTCAATAGAAAGCTCAGAGCTCAGAGCCAAGAAGCAAGAGACCAGGGAAGAGATCCTAAAAATGCCAAAATTGAAAATTCCCCCCTCCGGGTCGTAGACCCCAACGGGTCGGAAACCAGAGCACCAAGCACAAGAACACCAGCCGCGCCGCAGAAAAAAATATTCCTAAATTTTTGTTTCTTGGTCTTTACCGGAGCCCGGGGGGAAGGTTCTCGCCCCAAGAAAATCGACCGCAGACCGCAGCCTGCCCGAGCCGACATCTCGGCTGGCCCGAGGCTCGCCCAGGGTGTCGGCCAGGACCGCCGACCACAGCTTCGTCATTCCGGTCCTTCGACTGCGCTCAGGATAAACTCAAGCCGGAATCCAGTTTTTTTCCCCTGCGCTGTTAGGATTTTCTTTTTTGGGGGGTTGGTTTTTTATCCTGATGAGCAGCATTGCTGCGAAGAATGGACGCTCCTCCTTCGCAGTGCTCAGGATGAAGCGCACTAATACGTGCCGTGCCGTAATCCCGGGCGGCTGACCCGCAGGGTCTAGCCTGTATCGATAAATACTTTATTGTCGAGTTTATCGAGTCTAGTTTCCCAGAAGTGCGAGTCGCGAGAACCAACCCCCCGGGCTCTCTAAAAACCAAATAAACTTAATGGATTGTGACACTACGGACACAATGGGCTCTATGGACACTACGAACGCCTCATTTCTCATGAGACAGTTTTGTTCCCGGTTTTTCCCGTTTTCCCCACTTTTTCTCCGGGAATTTTCCTTTGACATTGCAATCCATTTTTTTTTGATATAAATTATTCATCTACGTTTTTTAAACAAGGAGGGTGAGGATGACCAAGATCCTTTTGGTGGATGACATCCGGAATTTTTTAGACTTAGAAATCTCATTTTTAAAACGGGCGGACTGCCGGATCTTCACCGCCTCCACCGGCGCCGAGGCCCTGAAGCTCGCCAAGCAGGAACGACCCGATATCATTCTCCTCGACCTGGTCATGCCGGAAATGGGGGGTATTGAAACCACCCGGATCCTGAAGGCCGATCCGGAATTGAAAAAAATCCCGGTGATCATTGTCACCTCCACCAACAAGCGCGAGGAAAGCCTGAAGGCCGGGGCTGACGACTTCGTCCAGAAGCCGATCAACGAGCGCGGCCTGCTCAACGAAATCAAGAAATTCATCTCGATCAAGGAACGGGAGGAAGAACGGGTTCCCATCGGCCTGGAGGTAAAATACCGCTACATGGGGATCGACCGGGTGAATTACTCACGGGACATCTCCAACAAGGGAATCTTCCTGATCACGGAAAAACCGGTCCCCATCGGGGTGGAACTGGAACTCGAATTCGAACTGCCCGACGACGTCAAGTCCGGCCGTTTCAAAACCAAGGCGGCGGTCGTCCGCGAGGAGCGGGAAGAACGCGAGGGTCGGATCATCACCGGGATGGGGCTCGAGTTCCGGGATTTAACCGACGACAAAGCTAAAAGAATCTCCCAGTTCATTTCCCGGCAGATGAAATGAAACCGATCCGGATCGGATCGGTGGGGCTTGCCGCCCTGCCTCCCCGGATCGCGGTTCCCCTCGTCGAGCCCCTGTCGGCTAATTCCCTTCTCCGCCTGCGGGGACTGGGAGCCGATCTTCTGGAACTCCGGCTCGACCTTTTTCCCCAATCAGATGAAAATTACCTTTTGGGTGTGGTCCGGAAGATTCGGGCCGCAACCCGCCTGCCCTTGATCGCCACCGTCCGGAGGGACGCCGCCCATCCCTGGCCCGGGCCGGAAACCCGGCGGGAGAAGCTTTTTCTTTCCCTCCTTCCCTTCGTGGATGCGGTTGATCTGGAGCTCGAGGCGACCCTGGCCGGCCGGGTGGCCCGCCAGGCCCGGACTCAGGGCCGGACGGTGATCCTTTCCCATCACGACTACCGCCGGGCGCTGTCGCCGGCCGAGCTCAGCCTGCTAATCCGCCGCTTCCGGTGTCTGCCGGGAAACATCCTGAAAATCGCGGTGCGCGCCCGGAAGCCCGCCGAGGTGATCCAGCTTCTCTATTTCACCCGGGGCCAGGCCCTTCCGCTGATCACGGTGGTAATGGGAGAATGGGCCAGCCTGTATCGGGCCCTGGCCCCGCTCTTCGGCTCCCGCCTGACGTACGCTTACTACCGCAAGCCCACCGCTCCGGGCCAGCCGGCGCTCCGGGAAATGCGGGGCCTTTACTCCCGGCTCTATCCGACCAGTAAAAAAAGGTCATAGGTCTTAGGTAATGGGCGATGGGTTTAAACCCAACATCTATCACCTTCCATTCCTGCTTGTCCTGAGCGGAGCCGAAGGGAGCGCAGGCGAAGGGTTTGGTTTTCAAGAGCCCGGGGGGGTAATAGCACGGAGCATGGACTCCGTCCCGTAGGACTACGTCCCGGAGGGAGCAGAGGGCATAGAGTTAAAAGAATTTTAGCGGCGGTCCGCGGTCCCTCCGGGCCGTAGGCCCTTAACCTCCGGCCTGTAAGCCCTACGGGCTGGAAGCGGGGCCGGAGGCTGCGGTCGGCGGTCGATTTCACGGGAGCGAAACCTTCCCCCCTAAAAAAAGAATGTTTTTCGAGACATTTCTTGACAGGGATTGGTGCAAATGCCGATAATAGCTAAGGATTTCAAGGGGTTGGATTAATAAAAAATTGCATCGTAAAATTTCCTTCCCGAAACTCGGGGTTCTGCGTAATTTCTCCGACGAGAAAGGAGCCTAGATGATTCTGGACTCAGTGATCGGGTACTTCTCCAACGACCTCTCCATCGACCTGGGGACAGCCAACACCCTCGTCTACCTCAAGGGTAAGGGAATCGTCGCTAATGAGCCTTCCGTGGTGGCCGTCCACAAGGACGCCCGCGGTTCCCGCCGGGTGCTCGCCGTCGGTGAGGAAGCCAAGAAAATGCTGGGCCGGACCCCGGGATCCATCGTCGCCATCCGGCCGATGCGCGACGGGGTAATCGCCGATTTTGAAATCACCGAGGCCATGCTCCGCTATTTCATCCGCAAGGCCCACAAGCGCAAAACCCTGCTCCGCCCCCGGATAATTATCTGCGTCCCCTTCGGCGTCACCGAAGTGGAAAAGCGGGCGGTGCGGGAATCGGCGGAGTCCGCCGGAGCCCGCGAGGTTTACCTGATCGAGGAACCGATGGCGGCGGCCATCGGGGCCGGGCTCCCGGTCACCGAGCCCACCGGGAACATGATCGTGGACATCGGCGGGGGCACCACCGAGGTGGCGGTCATCTCCCTGGCCGGGATCGTCTACTCGCGCTCCATCCGGATCGCCGGGGACAAAATGGACGAGGCCATCCTCCAGTACATCAAGCGCAAATACAATCTCCTAATCGGCGAATCCTCCGCCGAAAGGATCAAGATCCAGATCGGCAACGCCTACCCGACCGGGGAGAACCGGACCATGGAGGTGCGGGGGCGGGACCTGGTGGTCGGGATCCCCAAATCGGTGGAGATCCACGAGGATGAGATCCGGGAAGCCCTGGCCGAGCCGGTGGCGGCCATCATCGAGGCGGTGAAAATGACCCTGGAACGCACCCCCCCCGAACTGGCCGCGGACATCGCCGATAAGGGCATCGTTCTCTCCGGCGGCGGTTCGCTCCTGCGCTGTCTGGACATTCTGATCCGGGAGGAAACCGGTCTCCCGGTGATCATCGCGGACGATCCCATGTGCGCGGTGGTCCTCGGCTCCGGGAAGGTGCTGGATGAAATCGATCTCCTGAAACTCGTAGCCATCAAGTAGATGTGGAAAATATGGGACTTCATCAAGGAACGCCGCAAGCTCTTCGGAGGCATCATTCTCCTGGCTTGGGCGTTCAGCCTCTTCACCGCCGGGCAAGCCCCGCGGGTTTCCCCCGGACCTCTGGCTAAAATTCTTCTCGCCCTGGTTTCCTACCCTGGGCGCACGATCACCTACACCCTGGAAGGCCTGGCCGGAATCGGCCGCGACTATTTCCTCCTGGTCGGGGTCAAGGCCGAGAACCAGAAGCTGAAGCAAAACCTCCTCGAGCTGGAAGCGTCCAGATTCCAGTGCCGGGAAACCCAGGCGGAAAACGTCCGCCTGAAGACCCTGCTGCAATACAGCCTGGCCAACACCTACACGGTCGTCCCGGCCCAGGTGATCGGCCGGAACCAGAACGGCGGCTATTTTTCCCTGACCCTGAACCAGGGGCAGCGGGCCGGGCTCCGTCCCGGGCTCCCGGTCGCCACCAGCCAGGGGCTGGTGGGCCGGATTTCCGAGGTGGGCTTCCAGGAGTCCAAGGTCATTCTTCTCACCGATCGCAACTCCGCCGTACCCATCGTGATGGAAAAAACCCGGTCCCAGGGGATCGCCCGGGGGACCGGGGACGGCAAGCTCGAGATCCGCTACTTTTCGCGCCTCGAGGATGTCGGCGTGGGAGACCTGGCCCTGACCTCCGGGCTGGAGGGTATTTATCCCAAGGGCATCCGGGTCGGGCAAATCCAGGATGTCCGCCGGAAAAACTTCGGACTGTTTCAGGATATCTGGGCCGATCCCAGCGTGGACTTTTCCCGCCTGGAGGAGGTCCTGGTCATTTTCATGGAGGAGCCGAAATGAGGTCCATTCTGCTTTATCTGGGCTGGGGGTGGCTTTTCATTGTTCTCCAGGTTTCCCTCTTCGCCTTCCTGCCCCTGGGGGAAGCCCGGCCCGACCTGCTTTTCTTCCTGGTCCTTTACCTCGGCATCGAGTTCGGAACCCTGGGCGGGGCCATTCTGGTTTTCTTTCTCGGCTATGTCCTCGACCTGGTCTCCTCCTCCTTCTTCGGCCTGAACTCGCTTCTCGCCCTCCTGCTCTTTTTCGGGGTGAGCTGGGTTTCCCGCCGGGTTGATCCCCGCCACCTGCCTTTCTGGGCCGTGGCCCTCGCCGTTTTCAGCGTGGGGGAAATCCTCTTATTCTGGTTCTGGCCCTGGCTCCTGAATCCCGGAGCGGAGCTGCCGGCGGGCCTGTTTTCCGCCCTGGCGCTCCGCACGGTGGGTAACTTGGTTTTCGGTCTGCCGATTCTGAAGCTGCTCTATCTGACCGACAGCCGGAGGGGTAAGGAATCAGTCCCTCAACTGTAATCCATTCCGAGGGGGGGGAAAGTTTCGGCCCCCATTTCCGGATTGCCGCCATCCTGGTGGGAGTGCTCTTTCTTGTGCTCCTGTTCAAGTTCTGGTATCTGCAGGTTTACCACTGCCCCACCCTCCGGGACCTTTCCGAGAAAAACCGGATCCGCACCCGGGTCCTGCCGGCCCCCCGGGGCACCATCATGGACCGGTCCGGCCGGATCATCGCCGACAACCGCCCCGCCTACCGGCTCTACCTGGTTCCGGAGGACACCCCCGATCCCGAAACCACCCTCTCGACCATTTCCCGCCTGCTCGCGCTGGATCCGGAAACCCTGGAAAATATCCGGGAAGAAATCGCCGGCAATCCTCCCTTCGTCCCGATCCTGATCCATCCCGATCTCCCCTTCCAGGTCCTGGGCCG
Source organism: Pseudomonadota bacterium (assembly GCA_026388615.1). Taxonomy (GTDB): domain Bacteria; phylum Desulfobacterota; class JAPLJL01; order JAPLJL01; family JAPLJL01; genus JAPLJL01. Next base: position 6,637 of record JAPLJL010000057.1, read on the forward strand.
GATCGAGAGCGAAAAGTTCTGGCTGCCCGGGATCCTGATCGAGGCCAGCCCCACCCGCTGGTACGTCGAGGGCAACCGGGCGGCCCACCTGCTCGGCTATCTGGGCGAGGTCAGCCCCAACGAGCTCAAGACCCTCTCGGAGCGGGGTTACCGGCGGGGCGACGTGATCGGCCGGGGCGGGTTGGAAAGCGCTTTTGAAAGTTTTCTCCGGGGCCAGGCCGGGGCCCTCCGGCTCGAGATTGACGCCTCGGGGCGGGAGGTGAAAAAAATCGACGAGGTCGAGCCCCAGCCCGGGATGACCCTGGAATTGACCCTGGACCTCGAGCTCCAGAAAACGGCGGAAAAACTTCTCGACGAACACCCCAACCCCGGAGCGGTCGTCGCCCTCGATCCCCGGAACGGGGAAATCCTGGCCCTGGTCAGCCGGCCCACCTACGATCCCAACCTTTTCGCCATGGGGGTCAAGCCGGAGTACTGGAAGGAAATCATCAATCACCCCGACGACCCGCTGGAAAATCGGGTCATCCGGGGCCAGTACCCGCCGGGCTCCACCTTTAAAATAGTTACCGCCCTGGCCGGCCTCGAAGAAAACGCCGTCGGCCCCACCGAGAGCTTATTCTGCGGGGGCAGCCTGCGCCTGGGTCGGAGGGATTACCATTGCTGGCGGAAAGAGGGGCACGGACGGGTGGAGCTCCATAAAGCCATCGTCCAGTCCTGCGACGTATATTTTTATCGGCTGGGGATGAGGCTGGGCGTGGACCGGATCGCCAAATACGCCCGGATCCTCGGTCTGGGGAAGAAAACCGGGATCGAGATCCCCGGGGAAAAATCCGGCCTGATCCCGAGCGAGGATTGGAAGCTGAACACGGTGGGCGAGCCCTGGGTCAAGGGCGAGGATCTCTCCACCGCCATTGGGCAGGGTTATGTCCTGGTCACACCCCTGCAGCTGGTCTCCGCCTACGCCCAGCTCGCGGAGGGGGGGAAATCCTTCCAGCCCCACCTGGTCCGGAGGATCAAGCATCCCGACGGCCAGGTGGTGATGGAATTCCTGCCCCAGGTCCGGAACGATTACTCCCTTCCGGAAAAAACCCGGGAAATCCTGCAGGCCGGGTTCATCGGGGTGGTGAACGAGCCCGGGGGCACCGGGGGCGCCGCCCGGCTCCCGGGGATCACCGTAGCCGGCAAGACCGGCACCGCCCAGGTTCTGACCAGGCCGGACAATGTCAAGGAAATGAAGGAAATGAAGGTCCCGGAAAAACTCCGCGACCACGCCTGGTTCGTGGCCTACGCCCCGGCGGAAAATCCCGAGATCGCCGTGGTCGTCCTGGTCGAGCACGGCGGGCACGGAGCCTCAGTCTCGGCCCCGATCGCCCGGCAGATCCTGGAGACTTATTTCGCCGGCCGGTCTAAAAACCCCGCCGCCCCCGCGGCGGACCGGCCGGAAATATCCTCTCCTTCCGAAGGAGGCGACTGATGGCCCGCATCCTGGACGAACGCGCCTGGCGCAATTTCGACTATCGCTTTCTGGTCCTGGTGGTCGTCATCTTCGGCATCGGCCTCTGGAGTCTGCGGAGCGCCGCCTTCAACTCCTCCCTCGGGCCCTCGGGGTCCCTGGCCTGGCGCCAGCTCACCTGGTTCGGGATCGGGTTCCTGGTCATGCTGCCCATGACCCTGATGGATTACCGGATCTGGGAAAGGCTCGCCTGGCCGACCTACGGGGCCGCCTTTCTCCTGCTTCTGGCCGTGCTGCTCGTGGGCGCCGAAACCGCCGGGGTCAAACGCTGGTTCGTGGTCTCCGGGCTGGCCATCCAGCCCTCTGAGCCGGGCAAGCTCGCCCTGATCATCATGCTGGCCAAGTATTTCCAGGAAAACCCCCGGGATTTCGGCTACGGTCTCCGGGACCTGGTGCTCCCGGGAATTCTCGCCGGGGTCCCCGCCGGCCTGATTATCCTCGAGCCCGATCTCGGCACCGCCCTCCTTTATCTCGTGATGCTGGGGGCTTTTTTCTTCTTCGTCGGCGTCCAGCGGAGAACCCTGGTCATCGGGATCGCCGCGCTCATCCTGGCCCTGCCCGTGCTCTGGACCAACTTGAAAGGCTACCAGAAGCAGCGGATCACCTCCTTCGTTTCCCCCCACGCCGATCCCCTCGGCACCGGGTACCAGATCATTCAATCCAAGATCGCGGTGGGCTCCGGCTGTTTTCTCGGCAAGGGTTACCGCCAGGGCACCCAGACCCAGCTGAAGTTCCTGCCCCAGCAGCACACCGACTTCGCCTTTTCCGTCTTTTCCGAGGAGCACGGTTTTCTCGGGGTGATCGTGGTCCTGGCCCTTTTCCTCACCCTGATTCTCTGGTCCATCCAGATCGGAACCCAGGCCAAGGACCGCTTCGGCGCGCTCCTGGCTTTCGGGATCGCCATGCTTTTTCTCATCCAGACCATCTTCAACATCGGGATGGTGGTGGGACTCCTCCCGGTGGTGGGGATGCCCCTGCCCTTTTTCAGCTACGGCGGTTCCTTCCTGATCACCTGTATGGCGGCGGTGGGCCTTCTCCTCAACATCCGGATGCGGCGGTACATGTTCTAGGCCGCCGTTGGCGGCCTAGAGCAAAGGGCAGAGAGCAGCCTCCGGCCCCGCTTCCAGCCCGGAGGGGGGAAAGGTCCCGCTCCCCCAGAAGGTGTTGGGTGTTGGGTCATAGGTGATAGGTTTAAACCCA
>JAPLJL010000059.1 GCA_026388615.1 Pseudomonadota bacterium
GAGCGCCTTTTCAGCTCCCTCACGGAAAAAGACCGGGATATCGTAGCCGGGGTGGTTTTTCCGGGCGGCTGGTATCCGACGAATACCTTTGGCCGCTGTCTGACGGCTGTCTTCGAGGTCCTGGGTGAAAAGAACCCGGAAAACGCGCGGACCTGGGGCAAGATTTTCGGAGGGAAGATCTTTTCCGATGTTTACAAGGAAATTTCCTACAGCGTTGCTGACGATGTCCCGGACGCGCTGAAGAGGTTTATCCTGATTTCCAAAACATTTTTTTCCGCTTCCAGCCTGGAATTGATCGCCCTGGATCGGCAAAGCGCCCGCCTGCGGGTAACCCGGGTTCCGGATCTCCCCGCGGTTTCCATCTATTTTCATGTTCTCTCCGGGTGCCTCGAGGCTTATATCGAACTGGCCGGGGGGGGAAATGCCCGGGGGCGGATTTTTCCCAAACCGAAGACAACAATAAAAAGGAAGTGGCTTTCAGCGCGCGCTGGGATTGATCGAAAAGAAGTGGTTTCCGAGCGTTAGGTTCCGGTAAATCACCTGCAATATTTTTTTCGTAGGGAAGCCCCTCCCTGGCCGACCCGATAGGTCGTCTCGGGCAGGCCGCGGCTCCCTCCTTCGGGCGGCCGTTGAAGGCCGCCCGAACATTATACAAATCAAAACATTTTTAGGGTTTGTATCGGTTATTCCCGGAAGACCGGGGGGAAATATTTATTCCAGAGCTTCTTTCTTCCCGGCCCGGAACTGGGTCAGCCGGTCCCGGATGCCGGCGAGCAGGGCCGCCGGGTAAAGTCGGCCGGAGAATTCTTCCCAGACCCGCGCGGTGGTGAGAAACATCCGGGCCCGGTCGCTTTCCGCGAGTCTGACCTTTTTCATCCCCCGTTTTTCAAAACCGTCCAGGCACTGGGTTTCGAATCCGCGGATGGATTGGGCCCAGTCTTTTTCCGGAACCCGGAAAACCCCGGCCAGGATTCCGGACAAGTCCTTCGGCGATTCGAATCTCAGGCCCCGGCTCCAGGCTACCAGCTTGCGGGCCGCCTCGAGGAGATGCTTATCCTTGAGCCCGAGTTTGGCGGTAATTGATTCCTCCGTGACTTCCTTCTGGAACTTTTCGAATTGTTTTTTCAGCAGCTCGAAGTCCCGGGGATTGCGCTCCAGTCTGTCGATGATCCGCTGCAGCGCTTTTTGGTCCAGGAATCCGGTCGAAACCCCGTAGAACCAGGGAAAATCCAGATAATAATTGATGTAGGTGTTCGTATGGGTGGCCAGGAGCCAGGGAGCGGGACCGGCTCCGGCGTTGGTTTTCCCGGTAATGATCGAATCAGCGAGCTCGGGGACCGGAACCGGAAAGGAGTTAAGCCCGAGGTCGAGGAAGGATTTTTCCTGGATTTCTCCGAACCAGGAGAAGATTTTAAATTGACGGATCGAATTCAGGGCAGAAGGGTCTCCCACGCTGAAGAAATAGAGAAACCCGGTATCAATGAGGAAAAGCAGAATCAGGTCCTGCTTTTCGTAAGTCGTTTCAATGTATTTCCGGAGTTTGCCCTCGATAAAATCCACTTCCTCGTAGTTCCGGAAAAGGGTCGGAAGGGAAAGAACGGACATCTCCGGGACGGCCTTGACCGTGCCCTGGTTGGTGCAAAAGCAGCCGTCCAGCTTTCCCGCCCGGATTTTGTCCACGATCCCGTCATCGTCCCCCCGGGTTCCGCCGAAGTAGGTTGTCAGCTTCATCCTCCGGCCGAACATTTCATTGAAAAACGGAGTGATCAGCTGGCCCATCATGTCGCTCCAGACGCTGTTGTCGGGGGACATGGTGCCAAAGGTGAGGATATAGGGGTCGGATCCCGACTCGGCCCGGGCCCGGGGAGCGGGCGGGACGAGCGCCAGGATTATGGCAAAAAGCAGGATTTTGGGGGCAAGGTCAGGCCGGGATGATAAGCGTCTCAGGGCTTTTCCTTTCCGAAAAAATCTTCCCGGCGCTTTTTAATCACCTGAACGGTTTCCTTAATCAGGTCGCAAACCGGACCGTCGGGGCAGGATTCGCAATCTAACGGGTTGCGGCACTCGTAAATATCCTGCCCGATTTTTGAAAATCTTTCCTTCAGGATTTCCCGGCGGGCCCGGTAAAACCCTTCCGAGAAAGCGACGATTCGCGCCACGGTCTGGGGATCGGAAGTGATAAACACCGCCTCGCAGGCCTCGACCTCCGGGACCTGGGCAGAGATGGATTGAAAGAGAGCCTGTCCGAGCGCCCGGAAATTGAATCCGCTCTCAATGGATCCTTTGCGCAAGCGGAGCCAGATCCGGCCCTGGGCCGCCCGATACATGCAGCCGTTGGCCTGATAAGCCTGCGCGATCCGGGAGAAAATCGTCGGATCTTGCCGGTCGGTCAGCCGGCTGCCGGCGACCAGAATAACCTGGGCGAAAGGATAGGTTCCATGGGGAAGCTGGTTCAAATCGTCACCCAGGATAGTGACCTGGTTCTTATTCACCAGGGCGGTATCGTCGGTCGAGAGAAGAAGCTGAATCGATGGAAGGGTGGGAGGACCGAGCTCGAGCCAGATCTCGCTTTGCGGGACGAACCCCACCAGGGGCCCGGAGCTGGACGGTAATTTTTTCCGGGGCTCGGGTGAGGGGGCCGGGGAAAGGGCCTGGGGTTCGATCTGGATTTTCTGGAATTCGGTTTCGGAGCCGAGTTCGCTCAATAATTTCAAGAAGGAGAGAATCTGAGAATCTAAATTACCCATATAAATATTTACGATTGACGAATGACGATTGACGATTGAAAAATAGGATTCAAGGTTAAACTTTAAAATGAGTAATTAAGCCTTAATCGAATTAAATTCCTCTTTCGCTGCTTGACTCTGCAAATCGGAAATCCGATATCGTCGATATTATTTGACGTTCATTCGACATTCGTCAATCCCTCCGGGCCGTAGGCCCTACAGGGCCGGAGGCGTAAATCGTCAATTTTTATAGATCAAGGTCATAGTAGGCCCGGCAGATGTCGAAGCGGCCGAGCTGGGCGCCGCCTTCCCAAAGCTGGATAATCTTGCAGTCGCGCCAGTATTTCTCCACGTCGTAATCGCGGGTGTAACCATAGGAGCCCATGAGCTCCATGGCCCGGTTGGTGACCATCACCGCCATGTCCGCGGCGTAGACCTTGGCGATTGAAGCCCGGGAAAGCTGCTCGGCGGAATGCCGGGCCCCGTATACCTCCGGCCGGTCGAACTTGTAGGCGGCCTGGACGTAAAAGGAACGGGCGGTTTCAATCCCGATGATCATGTCGGCCAGCATCCCGGCGGCGATGGAGTGCTGGCGGATCGGCTTGGGGGTGACGCCCACCACCCGGTCGGTGGTGAAATCCATCACCCGCTCGAAGGCCCCCTGGGCGTTCCCGACCGACATCGCCGCGCTTCCGATCCGGCCCAGGGCCAGATTGACATGAAACAGCTCGGCGTCCCGGCCCGGGCCGGCCGCCCGGTATTCCAGGGGAACCCGGACATTGTCCATATAGGTGGTGGTATTGCGGTCGCCCTGCATCCCGGCTTTATTCTCGAACTTGCCGAAAGAGAGGCCGGGGGTAGGGCAGGGGACGTAAATCAGGGCGACCCCTTCGTCCCCCAGGCCGGGATCGGTGGTGCAGACCATCAGATAAAGATCGGAAATCCCGGAGTTGGTGGCCCAGATCTTCTGGCCGTTCAGAACCCATTGATTGCCTTCCCGGCGGGCGGTGGTCCTGATCCGGCGGCCCTGGTTTTTTATGTCTTCGATATCGCAGCCGCCCCCGCCTTTGGGGCCGCCCGACTCGGTCATGTTGAAGCATCCGATTTTCACGTTGTCGCCGCAGAAGAGGGGGGCGAAGTCGTCCAGGACCCTTTTGTTAGGGGCGAGCAGGGCGGGGTAAATCGCCCAGGTGCAGCAGGAAACCGCCACCGCGATCCCGCTGTCGGCCCGAGCGATCTCTTCGATGGCCAGGAAGGAGGTGACCGTGGAGGTGACGCCGCCTCCGCCGTATTCCGCCGGCCAGACGGCCCGGACCATCCCGAGGTCGGCCAGGCCCTGGAGAATGCGGTGAACGATTACGTGGTCATGGTCGTCGTCAATCTTCTGCCGGACCGGCATGATTTCGGCCTCGCAGTAGTTCTGAAGGAGATCGATCAGGATTTTATCTTCTTCACCCAGAATTTCGTTTAAGAGTTTATCCCGGTAAATCATGAATGCCTCCTTTTTCCCCTGGGGATGAAACTGGAATTCTCGAATTCTACCTAAAACCCGGTTGTAAATATATATTATGCAAAATATTTCTTCAGACGTGCGCCCGAAATGAGGTTTCTCCCTGTCTCTTCACCCGGCCAATAACTTCTTGACGGAAAGAAACGTAATAATTAAGATCATTTCGCCTAATTTATCGGGAGTCGGCAGTCAGGAATCGGGAGGGAGATAGATAATGACATTTCCACTGGAAGGAATAAAAATTCTCGATCTGACCCGGCTTCTGCCCGGACCTTTTGCGACTTTGATTCTGGGAGACCTGGGGGCTGACATCATCAAGATCGAAGAGCCCGGGGTGGGAGATTATGTCCGCAATTACGCCCCTTTCGTCAAAAAGGAATCCACCTATTTCGTTTCCCTGAACCGAAACAAGAAGAGCGTCAAGCTGAACCTCAAGGCGCCGGAGGGCAAAGAAATCTTCCGCCGGCTCGCGGAGAAGGCGGATATTGTCATCGAGTCGTTCCGGCCGGGGGTAATGGCCAAGTTGGGGCTGGGTTTTGAGGATCTGAAAAAGGTGAACCCCCGGCTGATCTTCTGCGCGATTTCGGGTTACGGGCAGGACGGACCCTACCGTGACCGCGCCGGGCATGACCTGAACTACATCAGCCTGGCCGGGATCACCGGCCTGACCGGGTGGAAGGGCGACCGGCCCGCGATCCCGGGAGCCCAGATCGCCGACATCGGGGGCGGAAGCCTCTACGCGGTTATTTCCATCCTGGCGGCCCTCCAACTCCGGCACCGGGACGGGCAGGGGAGGTTTATTGATGTTTCCATGATGGACGGGGCGCTTACCTTCCTCACCTCGCACTTTATCTCCGCGCTGACCGCCGGGACTGATCCCGGACTGGAAAGCATCCGGCTGAACGGGCTTTATCCCTGTTACCAGATTTTCGAGACCCGGGATGGAAAGGCCATGTCCCTGGGGGCCCTCGAGCCCAAGTTCTGGGAGGATTTCTGCGAGGCCATCGGGCGGAAGGACCTGATTAAGGACCAGTTCGCCGCCGGCCCAAGGCGGGAAGAGGTGGTCGCGGAACTGAAGCAGATTTTCCGGGGGAAGACCCGGGACGAGTGGACGGAGATCTTCGCGAAGCGAGATGCCTGCTGCGAGCCGGTGCTTTCGCTTCCCGAGGTCCGGGACCATCCCCAGACCAAAAAACGAGGGCTGTTCTTTAAAATGGATCACCCCACCGAAGGGCCGGTGGACCAGGTCCGGACTCCGATCCGGATCTCGGGCTGTCCGGAAAGAAAACATACCCCGTCGCCCACTTTAGGCCAGCATACCGAAGAGGTATTGAAGGGGCTCGGTTTCGATGACCGGCAGATCCAGGATCTCAGAGAGAAAAAAATAATCTAGTAACCATCGATGAGGCCAAAGAAAAAGCTGATTCTTATATTGAAAAAATT
>JAPLJL010000030.1 GCA_026388615.1 Pseudomonadota bacterium
AGAAAAACCCGGCCTTTTCCCGCCCGCGAGATGGAGCGGCGGATGAGGAGTTCCTCCCCCTCCGGGTAGCCCGCCCGGGACAGGGTTTCAGAGAGGGCGGGGGAAAGGGAATCGAACTCAAAAACCGCTTCGATCCGGGCTTCCGGGGCTTCGGTCCGGATGAAATCGGGGGAAGACCGGTCACCCAGGATCAGGGAGAGCGCGTCCAGGATAATGGATTTCCCGGCGCCGGTTTCCCCGGTGATGATGTTCAGCCCCGGCCCCAGGGAAAAGGAGAGCTCGTCGATAATGGCGAAATTCTGGATGGAAAGCTCGCGTAACATAATCAGAAAAGTTCAAAGGTCAAAGTTCAAATGCCAAAGGAAGCTCAAAACCCAAAAAAATCTAAGCTGTTCGTAAATTGACATTTGGATTTTGACATTTATTTGAACTTTGGGCTTTGATATTTGAACTTATCATCTGGTGCCCCAATGCAGCTTGGTCTGCAGGATCTGGAAATAGCTCCGGCCGGGAGGCCGGACCAGCAGGGTCGGGACCGGATGCTTGGATACCAGGACCTCGTCGCCCGGATGGAGCTCAAATCCGGGTTGCCCGTCGAGGGAAAGAACCGCTCCGGTGGCCCGGGCGGGCAGGGTGATCCGGATCCGGGCGGAATCGGGCAGGAGGACGGGGCGCTGGGTCAGGGTGTGGGGGGAAATCGGGTTCAGGGTGATGGCCCTCAGGGCGGGATGAATAATCGGGCCGCCGGCGGAGAGGCTGTAAGCGGTCGAACCGGTGGGGGTGGCTACGATCAGGCCGTCGGCCCGGTAGCTCGAAAGGGTTTCGGAATCGATCGCGACGTTCAGGACCACCAGCCGGGCCGACACCCCCCGGCCGATGACCACGTCGTTCAGGGCGCTTCCGCAGTCGGTCCATTTTTTTCCGCGCCGGTATTCGGCCCGGAGACGGATTCTTTCCTCGATCTCGATCTTTCCCGACCGGATCTCCCGGAGCAGGGGAAAGAGATCTTCCGGCGCCGCCTCGGTCAGGAAGCCCAGCCCGCCCAGGTTTACCCCCAGGATCGGGACGGCTTTTTCCCCGGCCAGGCCGGCGGTGTGCAGGAAGGTCCCGTCTCCCCCGAGGGTGATCAGGAGGTCGGCGGATCGGGCAATGGCCGCTTCCCCGCGGGGTTTCTCGCCGAGGGCCCGGGCCAGTTCCGGGGCCGGCAGGGGGGTGAGGCCCCGGGCCGCGAGCCAGTGAAAAAGTTTCTGTCCCAGTTTCCGGGCCGCCGGGACGCCGGTTTTTGTAAAGATCCCCACCTTTTTGATAGAATTTATGGAAATGACCATGACGGTACTATCATAAACTAAGAAGGATGCCGATGGAATATTCGGGCGAATATCCTCAAATTTTCGTTTATTATTATTAACTTGTAGTGGCCGACCTTGGTCGGCTTCGGATGTCCCGCCAAGGCGGGACCACTACACGCGGGCTAAAGCCCGCGGCTACCCGGAGGAGAGAAGAAAGATGCCGATGGAATATTTGATCGAGCGGATTCAAAAACTGAAGGAGAAGCGCCGGGCGGTTTTCCTGGTGCACAATTACCAGATCCCGGAGGTCCAGGAGATCGCGGATTATACCGGCGACTCCCTGGGGTTATCCGAGGAAGCCCGGAAAACCCGGGCGGAAGTAATCGTTTTCTGCGGGGTTCATTTCATGGCCGAGACCGCGGCGATCCTGAACCCGGAAAAGACGGTAATCCTTCCGGACCTGGAAGCCGGCTGCCCGATGGCGAACATGATCAGCGTGCCGGAGCTGTTAAATTTCAAATCCCGGCATCCGGGGCTGCCGGTGGTGTGCTACGTCAATACTACCGTGGCGGTCAAGGCGGAAAGCGATATCGCCTGCACCTCGGCCAACGCGGTGGCGGTATTAAAGTCATTGCCGGGAGCGGAGATTATTTTCGTGCCCGATAAATACCTGGGCAACTGGGCCGGCAACATCGCCGGGAAGCGCGTCCAGGCCTGGAATGGCTACTGCCCCACGCACGTCCTGATCCAGGCCGAGGATATCGACAGAGCCCGCCGCGAGCATCCCCGGGCCCTGGTCCTGGCTCACCCCGAATGTACCCCGGCGGTGACCGGGCGGGCGGACCAGGTTCTCTCCACCGGGGGGATGATCAAGCTGGTCCGGGAGTCCTCCGACTCGGAGTTTATCGTCGGGACGGAAACGGGAATCCTCCACCGCTTGCGCCAGGAAAATCCCGGCAAGCTCTTTTTTCCGGCCAATGAAAAAGCGGTCTGCCCCAACATGAAAAAGATCAACCTGGAAAAAATCGCCTGGTCGCTCGAGGAAATGAAAAACGTGGTTAAGGTTGATCCCCGGATCCGGGAACGGGCCTATCGGACCATCGACCGAATGTTAAAAGTGAAAAGTTAGAAGTAAAAGGTTTGAGGTAATTGACGATTGACGAATGACGATTGACGAGTGAACCCCAACTTCTCAAGATTTTAAATTAAACTATCCACCATAGGCTATCCGCATTCAGCATTTATTTATGTCTGAAATTCAAAACAAGGAAAAAGCAAACGACCAGTCTGAGCCGGAGGAGGGGAAATCCTCCGCGGGTTCGGGGCTCAGCCGTTACCAGGGCTCCCTCGCCCGCTACCTGGCCGAGATTGAAGCCTACAAACTGCTTTCCCCGGAAGAGGAGAAGGAACTCGGCCGGCGCTACCGCGAAGAGGGCGATTTAAAAGCGGCCGAACGCCTGGTAACTGCCAACCTGCGCTTTGTGGTGAAAATCGCGATGGAGCACCGCCGCTTTCTGCCCGCCCTCCGATTTGAGTCGGAAGGGGGGAGGGGAGAGCTGGTCCGGCTTCTGGATCTGATCCAGGAGGGAAATATCGGGCTGATGATGGCGGTAAAAAAGTTCGATCCGGAGCGGGGTTACCGCTTGATCAGTTATGCGGTCTGGTGGATCCGGGCCTACATTCAGAAATATTTACTCTCCAATTACAGCCTGGTTAAACTAGGGACGACTCAGGCCCAGCGGAAGATTTTCTACAAGTTAGCCCAGGTCAAGAGGGAATTGGAAAGCCTGCCGGTTCCCGCCTCGGGGGGATCCGGCGGCGAGGGGATGCCCCCGGGAGGCGGTACCGGACTTCCGGCCCTGTCCGCCCGGGCTCCGGTGGATTACGGGGCCCTGGCCGAGGCCCTGGACGTGAAAGAGAAAGAACTGATGGAAACCGATCTGCGGATGGCCCTGCGCGATTTTTCCCTGGACGCGGAAATGGCGAGAGGGGAGGAAACCACTTTCCTGGACGCCCTTCCCGATCAGTCCGAAAGCCAGGAGGAGGCCCTGGGGAACCGGGAAGAGAAGGATATCCTTAAGCAGGCGCTGGACCTGGCCCGGGGTGACCTGAATGAGCGGGAAGCCTATATCATTCAAGAACGTTTTTTTTCCGATTCCCCGGTAACCCTCCAGGAGATCGGGGATAAGTACGGGATTTCCCGGGAACGGGCCCGGCAGATTGAGGAAAGAGCCCTGGCCAAGATTCGGAAGCGGCTTCAGGATTCCGGCTGGGCTCCTCCTCCGGCCGTTTCCGAGGACAAACCCCGCCATCCGGTTCCGGATTTGACGGCGAGAGCAGAAAAATCTATGATCGAAC
>JAPLJL010000233.1 GCA_026388615.1 Pseudomonadota bacterium
CCACCCAGAGTCCATCAATGAAAACACGATCCGTTAACTGAAGGAATCCAACTGCGGGGAGATCCAGTTCGGGATGCAATCGATCAATCCCCGGACCCGCCGGGAATTACTGCGGAGATACTACACCAATGAGCAGGTTGCCCGGGTGATCAAGCTGATCCGGGAGAGCGGGATCCAGTTTTTCATCGATAACCTGGTGGGAATCCCGGGTGACTCTGTGGAAGATCTGGTCGACATGGTCAAGTTTTACGCGGAGAATCCAGGCGGGTACATCAATACTTACTGGCTCCTGTATTTCGCCGGTCACGACATGGTCCAGATGGGGAAGGAACGGGGAATGGTCGATGATCGCGATGATGAGAAATTCCAGGCTTCACCGTTTTCGGACACCAATGTGATCAGGCCGGAGGTGCACCGGCGTCTCCTAGAGAGATACCAGATCTTGGCCAGGGTGTATAACTACTTTCCCCTATCGGTTACCAGGTTTATTATCAAACATAAGCTTTACCGGTTTTTCCCCGCTTTTGACTTCACCCTGTTTTTCCGCAGGCTGCGCATATTAAAAATAACCCGGAAGGATGCCTTTCCCAACCCCAAGGACGGCTTCGAGCTCATTCATCTCAGGCGACGGGATGAATATTTGTTTCATCTTTCCAACAAAATTAAATATTTGTCGGGCTGGGGCCGGTTCCGCCGGGCTCACTAATCCCTAAGCATTCTATCCTGAAAAATGCGGTCAATATTTGGAATTACCCTGTAGTTGCCCGATTTATCGGGCGATTTTGAGAACCGCCGATGAATCGGCAGACTACAAAAAAATCTGCTTGCGAAAAACGGTTGGTAGAATCCAACTGCATTTTTCGGGTTTATCCCGGTCCACTTTTTTTCTTGTCCACCAAAATAAGTTCTTTTTTCGCCAATTAAAGATTAGTAAGATTAACAGAGCAAATTCATCAGTTGAAAAAATGTTAGTCAGGAAAGAATCATAATGCCTAGGGTTCTTCTCATCCGAACCGATTCCCGATCCATCCCACGGGTATTATCCCCCCCGCTCGGAATCCTGTATCTGGCCTCCGCCCTCAAGTCCTGGGGCCGCCACGATTTCCAGGTCGAGATTTATGATCAACGCTTCTGGCGGAAGCCTTTCCCCGCGCTCCAGCGCCGGCTGGAGGAATTCCGGCCCGATCTGGTCGGGCTAAGCACCCTTACTTTTGAAGACCTGGAGATGCGCAAGACCGCGAGCCTGGTCAAGAAATTATCCCCGACCTGCCCGGTGGTCGTGGGCGGGCCCCATGGCACGATTTTCTATCCGGAAATCCTGACGGATAAAAACATTGATTTTGTCGTGGTGGGGGAGGGGGAGAAAAGTTTCGTCGAGCTGGCCGACGCCCTGGCGGAGGGCGGAAGTAATGCTCCCCCCCTCAAGGGAGTAGCGTTTCGTCAAGCCGGAAAAGTGTTTTTCCCGGGGGGGCGTGAGCCCATTGCCGACCTGGATTCGCTTCCTTTCCCGGCCTGGGATCTGGTTGACCTCGACCGGTATCCCCGTTTCGCGGATTTTAACGGGGGCCTGGGAAAAGGAAGATACATGGGGATTTTTACCTCCCGGGCCTGTCCCTACCAGTGTATTTACTGCCATTCCGTCTTTGGCAAGGGATTTCGGGCCCGGAGCCCGGAAAACGTCATCCGGGAAATTGACACCCTGGTTTCTCAATTCCGGGTGAAGGAGCTCCAGGTCTACGATGATTGTTTCAATCTCGACCGGGACCGGGTGATCGCCATTGCCAAGCTGATCGCCGGCCGGAACTATGGGCTCAGGCTTTCCTTTACCACCGGGGTCCGGGGAGATCTTCTGGATCAGGAGGTGTTGACCTGGCTGAGAAGAGCGGGGGGGTATTCCATCACGATCGCGATCGAAACCGCTTCGCTGAGGTTACAGAAGCTGATCGGGAAAAATCTGGACCTGGAGAAGGTCAAAACCGCGATTGTCACCGCCGATCGGCTGGGATTTCTGGTCAAGGGCCTTTTCATGCTCGGTTTTCCCACCGAAACCCGCGAAGAACTGGAGGCCACCGCCCGACTGGCTCGGGAACTGCCTTTGTCCAACGCTTCTTTCTTTACGGTGGTTCCCTTCGCGAAAACGCCGATGTGGGAGATGTTTCAAACTGTGTATCCGGGGTATAATTTCGACTATCAGCAGCATCATTACCTTTTGTTCAAAGATCGCAACCCTTATTACAGCGGAGCCGGCGTTAACCTGCGCCGGTTCCAAAAATCGGCCCATATAAAATTTTATTTGTTCAAGCCGGGGAGGATAATCAAAGCATTCATTCGGGCCCCCAATCCCTGGGGTTATTTGCTGAGGAATATTCTCAGAGGCATCAGGATCGTTTTTTTTCATTAAGATTTTTCAAAAAGCATGGGGAGAAAGCTAAAGATATTTTTTCAGGATTTCCTGGCCAGGATTCAGGAAAAGGAAACCGGGGTGATTTTTTTCATCTTGTTAGCCGCCCTGGTTTTGCGCATCCGGGGCTTCGATCTCCTCCTGCCTTATTTTGAAAGCGGGCCGGATGAAAGGTTCGTTATCGAGTCCGCCCTCAACATCCTGAAAACCGGCGATCTTAATCCGCATTTTTTCTGGTATGGGTCTTTCCCGATCTACTGGACCGCCTTGTTATACGGCCTGGTGTTGGGTGCCGGGTGTCTCTCGCCTGCGCTCGGGATAAACTGGGTAGGGGGAGGGGCAAACACAATTGCGGAGTGCATAAAAAACTTTGGAATTTACGATCAGGGATTTTTGCTTTTTTACACAGGCCGGGTCACCTCGATTGTGTTCGGGCTGGCGACGATATACCTTGTTTATCTTCTAGGCAGGAAGCTCTGGGACAAATCCACGGGTTGCCTGGCGGCCTGGTTTCTGGCGATTTCCCCTCTCCACATTTATTTTTCCCAGCTTTTCAAGGTGGAGATTTCCCTGCTCTTCTGGGTTCTTCTGACCCTGTATTTTTCCCTGAAAATTTACCAGGGGGGAACATTAAAAGATTACATCTGGATCGGGATTACCTCCGGTTTGGCCCTGGGAACGAAATATAATTTTATCGTTATATTTCCCTTTCTTATTATATTATACCGTCCCGGGATTTCCATCCTGAAGAGCCTGAAAATTGGATTCCTGACCCACTACGTCGTTTTTATCAATATCATAATAACCTGTCGA
>JAPLJL010000277.1 GCA_026388615.1 Pseudomonadota bacterium
GACTTTCCAGTCGCCGCGCAAGATGTAAAAGAAATAGGCCGCCACCAGCAGGTTCATCAGGATGGCGATGGTGTTGTCGCTCCAGGCCTGGTTCCCGCCCACGAAAGCCCGCGCGCTTTGCATCTGAAAACCGCTCAACACGGGCCGGTTGACCAGCGCCAGGAGGTTTTGCACCACCGGGATGAGCGTAAAGAGCAGCACGCCGTACAGGAAGACGGCGCGGATACCCGAAGCGCGCTCGTCCATATCGAGGCGGGCAAAACGCTGGGCCATCAACCAGTGGAACCCGAAGACCGGCACTCCCACCACCACCAGCGCCTGCCCCCGGGCCAGGGCGGCCCGGACCAATCCGGTGATTTTTTCCTTGAGAACTTCGAAGTCGAACTGCGATCCCATTGTTTTGATTCTAACAACGGTGTTTTCCGTGTCAATTTAGTCAGCTGCCCTTTCTTCCTTTCCCTCGAACCCTTGAACCTCTGAAGAAAAAATGGTTAATTTCTACAAATGAATCAAACGGGTGGACGGTTGTTCAGCCGGGAGGAAGTTCGCTCCATATTCGGAACCAGCTCGGTCCTCGCGCTCCGGATGCTGGGGATGGCCATGATCCTCCCGGTCTTTACCATATTTTCCAACCAGCTTTACGGAGCCAACCATTTCCTTTCCGGCTTGGCCCTGGGTGCCTACGGTTTAACCCAGGCCGTGACCCAAGTCCCCCTGGGCCGGTGGAGCGACCGCCTGGGACGCAAGCCGGTAGTGCTCATCTGCCTTTCCATTTTCTGCGGCGCCAGCATCCTGGCCGCCCTGGCCCATAATATTTATCTCCTGATTTTCGCCCGGCTCCTGCAGGGAGCCGGAGCTATCTCCTCGGTAGCTTACGCCTGGATCGCCGACGCGATCGGGGCAGACCGTCGCAGCCGGGCCATCGCTTATATCGGGATGGGGATCGGGATTTCCCTGGCCTTCGGCCTGATCGTGGGACCGATCATCGGGGGCATTTTCGGCCTGCGCTCGCTTTTCTGGATCTGCGCCTTCACCTCTTTTCTCTCCATTCTCTACATGATTTTTTTCATGGAAAACCCGCCGCGCCAGGAAACCCACCAGGAGATTGATTTTGACTCCACCCAGTTCCGCTCGGTGGTCGGCAACCGGGATCTCTGGGCCCTTTATCTCTGCGGCTTTTTAAGTTATTCCACCCTGACCGCGGTTTTTTTCATGCTCCCACTCCTCCTGAAAAACTACCTGGAACCGGTGAACTATTGGATGCTCCTGCTCCCGATTGCCGCCATGGGGATGGTGACAATGATCACAAGCTCGCACCTGGCTGACCAGGGAAAAACCCGGACGGTTCTGGTCGTGGGGTTCCTCCTGGTCATGTATACCGGTACCTCGCTGATTTTCAGCGGTTCCTACCTGGTCGTTTATATAGCCATTTTCGCCTATTACCTCGGCTACTCGATTCTCGAACCCATCCTGGCCACCGCCGTAACCAAATTCGCCCGCCCCGACATCCGGGGAACCACCGTGGGGGTTTTCAACATGTTCCAGGCCATCGGAAACTTTTTCGGGGGTGTTCTGGCCGGGGGACTCTATCTGCTCCACCGGGATCTCCTTTTCGGCGCCATCGCCATCATCGGGTTTCTGGGACTGCTCGCGATTCTCTCCCTCCGGCTCAAGCGCAAGCCGGGATTCTGATCTTTTTTTTATTTTGAGAAACCCGGGGGGTTGGTCCTCGCAACACAAACTTCTTTATACCCTGATACTAAAAAACTCGATGACTCTTGATAGTTGGATCCAACGAAGGCGAGGCCTAGCGGGCCCGCCCTCCGGGTCGTAGACCCTTACGGGTCGGAGACCGCCCAGGATTACGTGATCGCGCACATTGGTTTGGGGAGCGAGACCAACCCCCCCAAAATAAATAACAAAGCTACAGAAACGAATTATTTTGTAAACAAAAAGCTAACCGGGAATATCAGCCGATTTTTCTATTATATTCTTCGATTTGAATAGGAAGATCTTGCTTGCCTCATGGATCTGATTTGGGATAAATTAATAAATCATGATCAGAAACCCAGCCGTCGCCGATCAGTTCTATCCCGGAAAACCGGAGGCCCTGACCCGGGAACTGAAAACCCTGGCCGAGCCCGCGGATAAAAAGGCGAAAAAAGAACCCGCTCTGGGGATCGTGGTCCCGCACGCCGGGTATTTCTATTCTGGACGCGTGGCCGGGCAGGTTTATTCCCGGATCGAGGTCCCCCCCGTTGCCGTCATCCTGGGCCCTAACCACACCGGCCAGGGAAGTCCGGCATCCCTTTTTGCCGAGGGAGAATGGCGGATGCCCCTGGGCCCCGTCCGGATCGACGGGGAGCTGGCGCAGAAAATCCTTTCCCATTCTCAGCTCCTGACCCCCGATCCCCTGGCCCATCTTCAGGAACACTCCCTGGAGGTCCAGGTCCCGTTTCTCCAGTACTTCAATCCCGGGATTGCCATCGTTCCCATCTGCCTGGGCTGGCTGGATTACCAGGAATGCCAGGAAATCGGCCAGGCCCTGGCCCGGGCCCTGGAGGGCCTGAAACCCCGCCCCCTGATCATCGCTAGTTCGGATATGACCCATTACGAAACCCAGAAATCGGCGGAGAAAAAAGATAAGGCGGCGATCGATAAAATCCTGAAACTCGACCCCGAAGGACTCCTCGCTGTGGTGGAAAAAGACAACATTACCATGTGCGGGGTTATCCCCACCGCCGTCATGCTGATCGCGGCCCTGGCCCTGGGGGTGAAAAAAGCCGAGCTCGTGGCCTACGCCACCTCGGGGGACGTCAGCGGGGATTACGCCAAGGTGGTCGGCTATGCGGGGATCAAAATCACTTAAACCTAAAAAAGGGTCCCAGGGGCCGAGGGTCCCAGGGTTCCAGGGGTAATGAAAAAAAAAGCAATTTTTATTTGTCCTATAGTTTTGAAACCCTTGAACCCTCGAACCCTTGTTTTTTCAACAAATGATTGACATATTCTGATAAATTATTTATTTTGCATCCGAAATAATTTACATCTTTAAAAAAGGAGGAATCATGGGTTTAGAGAACAAATGTATCATTACCTGCGCCATGGCCGGAGCCGCCACCAGCAAAAAGCAGAACGAGGCGGTGCCTTACGGGATCAAGGAAACCATTGAGGAAGCGGTCAAGTGTTATAAAGCCGGGGCCGCCATCGTCCATATCCATGTCCGGGACGAGGCCGGTGTTCCTTCCAACGACCCGAACTACATCGTCCCGGTGGTCCAGGGCATTCGGGAAAAATGCCCGATCCTGGTCAACCTTTCCACCGCCATCCGACCGGGCCTGCTCCCGGAGGAGCGGATCACCGTGGTAACCGATGGCAAACCCGACATGGCCTCCCTGAACTGCGGGACCATGGACTTCGGCCTAGCCAACTGGGAGACCGGCATGGTGATGGCCATTATCTTCGACAACTCTTTCGACACCATGGTCATGTTTAACAACAAGATGAAGGAAGTCGGCTGCAAACCGGAGTTAGAGGTTTACGACAACGCGATGGTGGATAACATCAAACTGATCAAAAAGCAGGGAATTTTCCAGGAGCCCCTCCATTTCCAGTTTGTCTTCGGGGTCGCCGGGGGAGTCAGGCTTGATCCCTCGAGCTTCAACGACTTCCTCCAGCGGATTCCCCCAGGTTCCACCTGGTCGGCCTGCGGGGTGGGTCCCAACTCCTTCAAATCGGCCTACCTCGGCTCGATTTTCGGGGGAAATGTCCGGGTCGGTCTGGAAGACAATATTTATATCTCCGGCAAGACCCTGGCCAAGGGCAACTGGGAACTGACCGAGAAGGCAGTCAAGATCGTCCAGATGGCCGACCGTGAACCGGCCACCCCGGAAGAAGCCCGGCAGATTCTGAGTCTGCCTAAGAAGAAATAGATGTCTCCGTTCCCAGTCTGAAGTCTTCAGTCTGGTTTTGGATTCTCAGTTTTTCTTTGACCAAGTGCAGTGTTTCAGCAACGGTTTTACAGTGGTTAAGATCCTTGGTTTTTATTATGTAGGGGCGGCCCTCAGCGGCCGCCCGAATAAGGGAGCCCGCGGCCTGCCCGAGCCGGGCAAATCCGGCCAGGGAGGGGCTCCCCTACGAAAAAAACATTGCAAGGTTTTAGTTGAGACATAACGCTAGGGCTTTGGACTTCACCAATTATTTATAAGGAGGTCTTTGATGCGCAAACCACTTTGGGAACCTTCGGCGGAAAGAAAAAAACAGGCCAACATCACCAGGTTCATCGAGCTGGTAAATAAAAAACACGGCCTTAAAATCAAATCCTACCCGGAACTCCATAAGTGGTCGGTCGAGAGCATCCAGGATTTCTGGGCCGCGGTCTGGGAATTCGTGGAGATCAAGGCCTCGCAGAAATACATGAAGGTGGTGGAAGACCTTTCCGTTTTCCCGGGCACCAAGTGGTTCCCGGGCGCCAGGCTCAACTTCGCCGAGAATTTGCTCCGGTATAAGGACGACCGTCTGGCCTTTGTCTTTAACGGCGAAGGCCGGAAATCCCGGAAGATGACCTACGCCGAGCTCAACGACACGGTGGCCCGCCTGGCCAAGTCCCTTCGGGACCTGGGCATCCAGCCGGGTGACCGGGTGGTGGGCTACATGCCCAACATGATCGAGACCGCCGTGGGGATGCTGGCCGCCACCGCGATCGGCGCCACCTGGTCCTCCTGTGCCACCGACATCGGCCCTTCCGCGGCCCTCGACCGGCTCGGGCAGGTCGAGCCCAAGGTCCTGATCACCGTCAACGGCTATTTCTACAAAGGCAAGGATTTCAATACCCTGGCCAACGCCGCCGAGATCGCCAAGGGCCTCCCCTCGCTCAAGAAGGTCGTCATCGTGTCCTATACACAGGATAAACCGGATATCAGCTCCGTTCCCAATTCCGTCCACTTCCAGGATTTCCTGGCCCAGGATAATTACCTCCCGATAAAATTCGAGCAGCTGCCCTTCGACCATCCGGTGTTCATCATGTTTTCCTCCGGCACCACCGGCAAGCCCAAGTGCATGGTCCAGGGCGCGGGCGGGATCCTGATCAACCACCAGAAGGAACTGATCATCCACAGCGACCTCAAGCGGGAAGATAAAATTTTCTACATCACCACCTGCAGCTGGATGATGTGGAACTGGCTCCTCTCTTCCCTAGCCGGCGGCGCCACCATCCTGCTTTACGACGGCAACCCCATGCACCCCGACCCCGGGGCGATGTGGAAGCTGGTCCAGGATGAGAAGGTCACCATCTTCGGCCTCTCCGCCAGCTACGTGAACTACTTACGGAGCCAGAACCTGGAGCCGGGAAAGAAATACGATCTCTCCGCCCTTAAGGAGATTTCCCAGACCGGTTCGCCTCTCTCGGCCGAGGGGTTCGCCTGGATTTACGAAGCCGTGAAAAAGGACCTGCATTTCAACTCGATCGCGGGCGGCACCGATATCAACGGCTGTTTCGCCATCGGGAGCCCGATCCAGCCGGTCTACGCGGGCGAACTTCAGTCCGCGGGCCTGGGGATGAAGGTCAATTCCTACGACGATAAGGGCAAACAGGTTCACGACCAGGAGATGGAACTGGTCTGCGAAGCCCCGGCCCCCCCGATGCCGCTTTATTTCTGGAATGACCCGAAAATGGAGAAATACATGGACGCTTATTTCCGTTTCTACAAGGATAAGCGGGTCTGGCGGCACGGCGATTATGTCTTCATCCACAGCGACACGGGTGGGATTACTTTCGCCGGCCGCTCCGACGCGGTCCTGAAGCCCTCCGGAGTGCGGATCGGCACCGCCGAGATCTACAACACCGTGGAAACAATTCCTGAGATCGCCGACAGCCTGGCCATTGGGCAGGACTTCCAGGGAGACCAGCGGGTCCTCCTCTTCGTCAAGCTCGCCCCGGGGGTCAAGCTCGACGACGCGCTGATGAAAAAGATTAACAAGACCCTGCGCGACAACGCCTCGCCCCGGCACGTCCCGTCCAGGATCATCGAGGTCCCCGACATCCCCTACACCCTGAACATGAAAAAGGTGGAAAGCTCCATCACCAACATCGTCAATGGCCGGCCGGTCACCAACCGCGACGCCCTCTCCAACCCCCAGTGCCTGGATTTCTACGAAAAGATCCTGCCGGAGCTGCAGAAGAAATAGACGGGAACTAAACCATCGTCATTGCGAGAAGCGCAAGCGACGAAGCAATCTCAAGGGGTTCGATCCAGATCGAACCCCTTTTTTCCTATATCTGTTAATCTTTTCGTAGGGGAGGGCCTCGTGCCCTCCCGCATTTGGGCGGGGATAAACCCCGCCCCTACTTTTTTTGTTATTCCGACGGACCTGTCCTTCCGAAGCCCACGGCGCAGGAGGAAGCCGTAATCCAGAAATGAAATTTTTATTGTAGTTAGAAATCACCTTTTTTCGCTTAGGCTTACGAATTATAATTTTTTGTATGCCAACCAACCTGAAACTTTGGAAAGAAATATCCAAACTCGCCGATTCTGCTGGAATTGATTTCATCGGCGTGGCTGACCTTTCCCCCGCGCTCCCTTTTATTCGGGAGATGGGAGGGGATGTTGTTGACGGTTTTCCCCTGGCTGTCTCGATCGGGATCAGGCTGCCCGATCCGGTTGTCGACATGCTTCCGAAAAGGTTCGACCGGGCCGTCGCGGTCAATTACCGGAACCACGCGTATGTAACCATTAACTATAGATTAGATGTTTTCACGTCTCGGCTGGCCGGGCTTATCCAGCGGGAGGGCTTCCGGGCCCTGCCGATCCCCGCGGCGGAGCGAAGTAGCGGGGATTACGCTCTCTCTAACGATAGAAAAATAAGCGCCGTTTTTTCCCACAAGCTCGCGGCACATCTGGCCGGATTCGGATGGATCGGCAAAAGCTGCCTCCTGGTAACCCCCCAATACGGCCCCCGGGTCCGTTGGTCATCCGTTCTGACGGACGCCCCGTTGAAAACAACCGGTAAACCGATGAAAAGAAAATGTGGCAAATGCCGGGAATGCGTCGACATCTGCCCGGTCAAGGCATTTAAAGGAAGGGAGTTTGACCCAAAGGAATCAAGAGAAATGCGCTACGACGCGAAACGCTGCCAGGATTATCATCACAAAATGGAAACCAAAATCGGCCTGCCGGTATGCGGGATGTGCTTATACGTTTGTCCAACGGGAAGGAAATCAACAATATAAAAAGTAAGTATCCAAACGTCAAAGTAAAGACCTGGCCCTGGATTCACTGCGAGGCTCGGCCAGGGAGCCGGGCAAGACCGGCCAGGGAGGGCCGCCCCTACGACAATCGACAAAAAGGCGAGATTGCTTCGTCATCCCGCCCTTGGCGAGACTTCTCGCAATGACGTTTTGCTTAAAAAGAATTTCAGCCCGATAAATCGGGCAACTACATGAACCGTTGGACTCCTTCCCCGGGCAGGCCGCATCAAGTGCGGAATGACGAAATAAGGTAACCCCCATGAATTAGATGCTTTTCGCGAGCTGATGCAGGAGTTCGTTCGCCAGCGCCTTCACCTTTTTTCTGACCGTCCGGGAATAATATTCCCTCTCGGATTTGGTCAGACGCTCGCCCCCTACCTTTTTCCAGAAAAGCTCCCTTTGCTTCGGCGCGAAAACCTGCGAGAGGGCATATTCCAGGCCGAGATCTTCTTTTTTTGACATCAGACCTTTAAAATTTTCTTCTTCACCATGGGCATAATCCCGGAATATTTTTGCCAACCTCTCGGGGGACATTTCCTTGCCGCCGATAACGAAAGTTTCCCTTTTCACAAACCGATCCAGCCACCGATCAAACTCTTCCTTTCCAAAACCTGCCTTGCTCCAGAAAAGAGGTTCCGCCCAGGGGAAAACCAGATCAAGCGCCCGGTAGAGAACGAGCGAAAGCAGAACCAGTTCATGGAAAACTTGTCTTTCCTTATTCTTTAATGGTTTCTCAGCTTTCCAATACTCAAACAAACCTTTGTTGGCACTATTCGCGAGTAGAACCGGGAAAATCTCCCAGTATCTGATTTCCCCGCTCCTTATCAACTCGGCGATGGTCTCGTTCGCGTCAACCATTTCCGGAGCTTCCATCAATGGAACCCCGAGCAAGTTAATATTCTCTAAAAGCTTGTCCTTATTCATCGGCCGTTTTCCTCTTTAAGCAATCTTTCCAAAAACCATTCCATGTTCTTCATTATTCTTTCTTCCGAAACGTTATACTTGGCGGTTTCCCGATAACGATTTTTTAGTATCTTCAAATCGATTTCATTGCGCTTAGCCTTCGCCAGGGTCAGACAGTCCTCCAAATCGACTGTTTGACCTCGGAAGAGCTTGCTGATAATGAGGTCATAATGATTAAGCACGCCCAGGGATATTTTCCTGAACTCCTTCACGGGCAAATGATTTCCCTGCTCAAGGGGCGACTCCAGCAACTCGGTAGTATGGATTTTATTGCCTGAAAAAATATCAAAGATAAAACCGCCGCCCTTAGACCATCCTGAACCTCTATCCGGTTTGAAGCCAAGCTCTTTCATCGTTTTCAAGAGATATTTATATTCGCTTTCGTCGGGAACCATCAGATCAATATCCTTCGTGGAGTCCTTTACTCCGATGAGGGTCATGGCCGTTCCCCCACAGGCAATCAACCTGACCCTGCGCCCGAGAAAGCTGTCCCACGCGCCAAGCTCCTCTAACAATACCTGTTTGTTAATTCTATTGATCATTTTAAATCAATTTCTTGATCTATTTAATACAATATATTGATCTAATATATACAACATTACCTTAATTTTGTCAACCTTTTATTACGATGGCCTTTTATTTATGCCCCTACTCTCGCCCGATAAATCGGGCAACTACATGAGCAATTGAGGTCTTTTTTCGGGCGGCCGCAGCCTGCCCGCCTTGCCCGTGGCTCGGCCAGGGAGCCGGGCAAGACTGGCCAGGGAGGGCCGCCCCTACGACTGACCGACTAATATTCAATCCAAATGCATATTAGTCGAAAAATAAATTGACGGAAAGGAACTACATTGGTAGACTACTTATGTAGTTACATTACTTCAAGGAGACCCTTATGATTTTCGTCAATGTCCGGGAATTGAAAGCCAAGGCGTCCGAATACCTTCTCGCAGCCGAGCAGGGAGAAAGCGTGATTATCCTTTCCCGGGGCAAGCCCCGAGCCACAATTCTTCCCTTGCTTGGAGATGATTTGGAGGATTTCATCCTCGCCCATAACCCGAAGTTCCGCCGGCTGATCGAAAAAGCCGCGGCAGACTATCAGGAAAAAGGAGAAGGGACAGATCTGGATCAAATGATTCGGGAAACCCGGGAAGAACTTGAAAATAAAAATCGCAAACCAATCAAGGACAAGAAAACAGAAATCAAAAAATTGAAATGATAGAATTATTAAATGACTAGATTGCTTCGTCGTCCCGCCTTGGCGGGACTCCTCACAATGACATTTTCATTAGAAATGATGGCGCGGCTCTCATTAATCGTTCTCTTCCTGCTGACGTCCGCCGGCACACTCCTGGCCGGTGAAGCCCCGCCGCCGGTCGAACCGGCGGCGTCCGCGAGAATTTCCGACGCGCGCAGGCTGCTGGTCTTCCATGGCAACGTTGTTCTTCCTGATGAGGTTTACCTAGCAATTATCACACTGCCAGAAAGAAGCGCGGCCAACAGCGACACGGTCCTCCGCGTGCGCAATCAATGCCTAGCCTTTCTCTGGAGCGCCGGCTTCGATCTTGCTCGGGTCGAAGTCGCGGTAGAAGGCAACCATATCCGGGTCGACATTGACGAAGGTCATCTCGAAAAGATCATTTTTCGCGGCACCAGCTCATTGCGCACCGTACAGGCGCTCATTGCCCTGAACCTGCCCAAAGGTGTCTTCAACCGGCCCTATCTCGAACGTCAACTCGCACGCTCCAAACACGAGTACGGCATCGATGTCGAGGGTTGGAAGCTGGTCGAGAGCACCAAGCACAAGAAAATCGGCCCCGAGATTGAGGACCTCGAACCCTTGATAAGGCCTTCGAGCTACCCCGGTGGGCCGACGGTTAGTCCAATCAAAAGCTTGGGCAACTTGATCAGCCGTTCGCTGATCCCGCCCCGCGCCGACTATGAGCTGCATATTATCTTTCGTCGTCGCGCCTGGTCTCCGGGTGTCGGGCTGGTAGCCAGTATCACCGGCCCCGACGGATTAAAGCTCGGTCTCAAATATAAAAACGAGGACCTGTTATTCGCCACCGACCGTTGGGTGACGGAGGGGACGCTGGGTTTGTCGACCCGCGAAAGTCTGCTCGATCAACACTCCTACCTGGCTATCCAGCGGGCCGCGGCCGCGGCCTCCTGGTTTTCTCCTCCGTTCCTGGGTGAGCTTCGACCGGCGTTCGTTATCCGCGGGGATTTCACCAGCCGCCAGCGACCCGACCTCGGCCTGGAGAACTACAGGGTGACACGCGCCCAGGCCGGATTGGCTCTGAACTATGATCTGTTCGTCGGCGGAAACGTGTCGCTCGGTTTCGGCGCCGAGAGAGATGACGTCTTTAACCTGGAGCAGGTCGACCCCCTGGCCCCGCCCAAGGTCTCGCCCGGCAACAGCAACCAGCCGTACATCGACACGGCCTTACAGCTAACGTTTGATCCTGACGAGATTCGCGACGACCGCAAACACGAATTCGCAATGGCCGGCCGGCAACGTTTGGGCAACGGTGCCTACGCCTACGGCCTTGCGACCTACCGCTATCAGTACATCATCCCCATTGGCTGGCACGACATCTGGCTCACCAGCCACGGAGCCTACGTTTTGGGTAAAGCCTCGAAAATCCCGTTCTTCGAAGAGCAGTCCGTCGGCGGGACTTACGTCCGAGGTGTCTTTGGTTCGCGTTTCTTCACCCGCCGGGTCGTGAGCGGCGGGTTGGAACTGCGCTATTCATTGACCCGCGACGTGTACAAAGTGGGCGCCTTCGTGGATTCCGCCCTCTTCGGCGAAATTTCGCCCGACCGCCAGCACGACCACGCACGCGTTGTCGCCAGTGCCGGCCCGAGCTTCCACGTCCTCATCGCTGCCGCTTTTCAACTCGACATTTTCTACGCCATTGGTATAGCTTCGCATGGCTCCAATGAGCGTGGTTTCGGCGCAACGTTGAACCAGGCATTTTGATTAACGATCAGTTGAATTTTCGCTGACCCAGTTGTTTATTTTCCTCGGTGTGATAAATTAGGCGCGCGAAAATATTAAAAACTAATGGAGGATAAACATGACGATTCGATTATCTAGGCTCGGACTGGTTTTTCTTTCCCTGATCCTGGTTCTTCCCGCCTCCGCCTCTGAAGACAAGGGCGCAACACCGACTTTTTCCCGGATCGAAGACCCGGTTGTAATCACCGGCGAAAAGCTCCAGCCCTTTCTGGGCCAGGAAATCTCCCGCCTCGGCCTCTTCGTCGCAAAAGCTGACAAACTCGCTCCTATCCCTTTTCAGATCGATAAAAAAGATAAAAACGGGCAGTACATCCTGGAAATGATCAAGTCCGGGGACAAATGGCAGAAAAACCCCCAACTCCCATCCCCCTCGAAGCTGGAGAAAAACGATGAGATCACCTTCAGGGCCCGGGACCTGGGGGAAAAGGTTTCCCCGGACAAATGGCCCACGCCCTCCGGCCTGGAAATTGAAATCACCGACCCCGTTAACCAGGCCAAAGCCTTCACTTATCTTTTTGCTTTTCCCTCATCCGCCCCCCGCTCCCCGGCCGATTACATCGAGTTCACCCCGGAGCCGAGTCTCTTCCGCTCGGATGAGATCACCTACGGATTCACCGATCCCAAGCACCCGGCCCTGATCAACTACATCGCCTTCGGCCGCGATCCTAAATCTCCTACCCTCCTGGACCGGTTCAAGATGCGGATGGGCATTTCTATTTTCTTCGGCAAATTCAAAGTCGAAAAGAATGAGGAAGATATCAAGGTCCGCCTCCTGGCCTATACCGATGGCCCCCTCCGGGTGATTATTCTCCAGGAGTTCGCGATCGACATCATGTCCGGGATCAAATCCCCCTGGGTGAAACGGGTCTCAATCAGCTATCCCAACCGGATCGAGTTCCCCAACGACGTCTATATCCCCTTCCGCCCCGGGCTGGTCATCAGCGAGGCCCACGCCACCGCCACCTTTGACTTCTCCGAAAAAGTGGCCGGATCTGTTCTCTATCATCCCGCCCTCCCGGCACCCCTGGCCGTAGACGGGATCATGTCCCCGGCTGAGCTTAACGTCCCCGCGGATTACGCCCCCTGGTGCGCCCTGGCGGGGAAATTCGGCGGGTTCGTGGAAACCCTGAAATATGACGACCGGATCGCCAAGGCTAATATCAAGAAAACTTTTTTCTACCGCGATGACAGCGCTTATCGAGATCAATACGAATACGAGCCCGGAAGTTTCGGGGAAATGGGAATGAAGATCACCGGGATGGAAAAGCTGACCGGAGGAACCTATCAATTCACTTTCGCGCTCTACGGCCGGAAGAATTTCAAGCCGGGCGATGAAAAGGAATTCCTGCAGATCGAGTCCAGTCCGCTGGAGGTGAAGGTTAACCAGGGAAAGTGAGAGGCGGAAACAGGTTAGACTCCCCTCCCTTGAGGGGAGGGGACAGAGGGGAGGGTGAAAAAAATATTCTTGTCACCCCCACCCCGGCCC
>JAPLJL010000196.1 GCA_026388615.1 Pseudomonadota bacterium
CATCCGTGTCTTTTTTCTTTTCGAGATCGGCTTTGACGATCTCGGTGGCGAAGCGGACCAGGCCCGGGAGACCGTGCTTGAGGATATGAGGGGCGCAGGCGAGGACGTTGACCTTGCCGTCTTTGCCGATGGCCTGGACCGGGCAGGCTTTGACGCATTTCATACAATCGTTGCAGAGCCGCTCGGCATAGGGTTTGTCCGGGACCAGGGGGGCGTCGGTGAGGATCGTGACCAGGCGCACCCGGGGGCCGAATTCGGGCGTGAGGAGCAGACCGTTTATGCCGAGGTTGCCGAGACCCGCCTCGGCGGCGGCATGGCGGTGGGAGACCTCGGCTTTCAGTCCCTGGGTTTCCTTCACCATCGGTACCGGCAAATGGGTAGGAATGGCCGCGCCTCGGAAACCGAGCTCGTCGAGGCAGATGGTGAGATCGTGGGCGATCCCGGTAAGCTTGGCGTACAGACCCTGGGTGGAAAACTGGGCGATCCGGGGGTTTTCCCGGGAGGTCTCGAGAACGGAAGGAGGGATCCGGATCCCCGCGACGATGAGAGCGCTGACACCGGGGGGAGGAAGGATCTTCTCGATCCATTGATACTGGTCCGGGTATTTCTCCATCGCCCGGGGGCTGGCGATCCCCACCAGGTCCGCCCCGAGGGACAGGGTTTTTTGCTTGATTTTTTGGGTCAGCTCTGCGCTCGCTTTAATCTGGCTCATTTAGTTTCTCCGGCTTATTTCGTTGGGTTCGTTTAGATCGTTCATCATGATTGCATAGAGCATAGAGCAAAGGGCCGAAGATAAAAGTTCAAATGCATAAATCCAAAGTTCAAAATAAGCCCAAAAAACAAAAACTCAAAAAATATGCTTTGCTTTTTCATTTTGACATTTAGGCTTTGGCCTTTATTTGGCATTTGAGCTTGGACATTTGAACTTTTGATCTCTGCTTACTGCTTACTATTTTCTGCCAACTGTTATCTGCTGCCTGCTACTTGCGATTTTTCTTCTTCCCCCTCTTCCCGCCCTTCCAGATTAATATTATCACGAAAAACAGGAAAACCGCGGACAAAATGATCCGGCGGAGGGCGACCGGGTCGGGAGAGGAAGACCCGAACTGCCGGCAACCGCAGCCTCCGCCGCTCTCAACAATCCCGTTGCCGTTGGCCGCCCCGGAGAGCTCCTTAACGGTCAGTTCCTTGGGCAGATCAGAGGCAAAAGTTGCCAGTGGCGTCAGGATGAGAAATAGAATTAAACCTGCTCTTTTCAGGTTTCTTACTATTTTATGATTTCTTGAAAATCTCCCCCCGCCCCTCTTTTCACAAAGAGGGGAGAATAACTTTCCCCCTTTTTCAAAGAGGGATGGAGGGGGATTTATAATCATTTTTTGTTTCCGTCTTTCTCCTTCTTGCTCCCGAGCTCTGCGAGCCCGACGAAGCCCTTGGGAGGCGGGGCATCCTGCCCCGCTTAAGCCGGGCGAAGTCTGGGTTGCTCTCTGCTCTCTGCTAGAGACTGAGCTTCCCCGGCTCCTTGTTCACGAGCGCGTAGTAATTGCAGTTGGCCTTGCAGACCTCGACGCCCTTTTCATCTACGGCGGTGATGTCGATGATCCAGTCGCCCCGGCCCCGCTCGTCCACCGGCTTGATCTTGGCCTCCGCGTCCTCTTTTGAGATCGAGAGGCGGCAATACGTCTTGGTCATCGAGGGCTTCAGGTAGCGAATGGACATCCCCTTGTTGATCAGGGTGTAGCGTTCGTAGGGGTAGGTGGTAGCGAAGAGGGCAGCCCCAGCCATCTCGACCAGCATGACGAGCGATCCGGCGTACATGATCCCGACATGGTTGGTATTGGGGCCCATCGGCATAAAGACGGTGATGTCCCGGTCCTTGAGTTTTTCCACCCCGAAGCCCGAGAACTGGATAATGGGGATCGTCTGCTGGAAACGCTCGACTAAAAATTGATATTTTTCGTCCACTTCAGCCATTTTTTCCTCCTTGTGAATGGGTCATAGGTCATAGGTCGTAGGTCATGGGCAATATTATCAAAAACCAACCTGGTCATTCGATCTCGCCAATTCCCCGGTTTTCTTAAACCCAACCACCCTCTTGTTCATCTTTTTCATTTTGAGAGCTTGCTCGCAATCGTCGCGACGTGTTTTCCCTGGAAGCTGGCCCCGGCCAGCTCATTCTCCGAGGGCATCCGCTCCCCCTGACCGCCGGCGATCGTGGAGGCGCCGTAGGGCGAGCAGCCGGAAACCTCGACGGTGGCGGACTGGCCGGAGAAGCTGTAGGGAAGGCCCACCACCACCATCCCGTGATGGAGCAGGGTGGTATGGAAGCTGAGAATCGTGGATTCCTGTCCCCCGTGCTGGGTGCCCGAGCTCGTGAAAACACTGCCCGCCTTTCCCACCAGGGCCCCCTGGGCCCAGAGCCGGCCGGTGGCGTCCAGGAACTGGCGCATCTGTCCGCACATGTTCCCGAAGCGGGTGGGGGTGCCGAAGATGACCGCGTCGGCCTGTCCCAATTCCTCCACGGTGCAGACCGGGATATGGGCAAAGGACTTCTGGGCTTCGAGTGTGCCCGTCCTTTTCAACACTTCCTCTGGAAGCGTCTCCGGGACGCGCCGGAGAATCACCTCGGCTCCCGGAACTTCCCGGGCGCCTGCGGCCACCGCCTCGGCCATCCGGTAAATATGACCGGAAGCCGAATAGAAAACGATTAGGATCTTCATTTTTCTTCCCTCGTGGTTATTTTGCCGGGAGGGGGATTCCCTCCGGGTTTATTCCGCAGGATAACCGCCTGATTGCCCCGGTTATTCTGGATTTCGAGCAATTTATTCTCTAAGGATTGGAACAGGATTTCCGTGGTGATTTCCGGGTCGGCGGCCCGGCCGGCGATCGAAATGGTGACGGGAACCTCGCTGCCTTGGGTCAGGACGCTCGAATGCTCGGCCAGGAAGCAGAATTTCTTGGCGATGGAGAACAGCTGCGTTTCCTCCACGTTGTCGATCAGGGCCAGGAATTTTCCTCCCCCCAGGTAGCTCAGGGTGTCAAAGGGCCGGGTATTGTGGGTCAGGATCCGCCCCAGCATCTTGACCGCGTCCAGCTTGCTGCGGTGGCCGGGGGCGTTGAGCTGCTCGAAGCCGTCGATCCCGAGGCAGAGGACGCCGAAAGGATCGGGGTATCTTTTCAGCTTCTCTAGCTTGGCCTTGAGATGGGTTTCGATGTATTGCCGGTTCCCCAGGCCGGTGTCGGGATCAAAAAGGGTGGATTTTTCCAGCTTCTGGATTCTTTCCTGAAACATGACTTTCTGGGAATTATCCCGGAAAATCTGGACCGCCCCGGCGATCCGGTCCTTGGAGTCCCGGATGGCCAGGACCTGGACCAGGACCGGCACCCGGTGCCCGTCCCGGTGCTGGAGATAAAGCTCGGCTTCGCGCTCGCGCCCGTCGGAAAGGGTCTGGAGCATCGGGCATTTTCCCTCGCAGAGATTCACCCCCTGGCCGTCAATGTGGTCGATCAGGTTATCCGAGCATTTTTTCCCGATCATTTCTTTGGCCAGGCAGCCGGAGAGCCTTTCCGCGCCCCGGTTCCAGTAAAGGATGGTCCGGTCCCGGTCGACGAAAAAGACCCCATCGCTCAGTTGATTCAGGAGAATCCGGAAAAATTTCTTGTTCAGGCGCATGAAAGAAGCCCGGGTT
>JAPLJL010000045.1 GCA_026388615.1 Pseudomonadota bacterium
GAATCAGGGAGACAATGGTGGTCGCGATCACGCTGATGTAGGCGTGAATGTCCAGGATCCAGGAGGTCAGGAATAGACCCAGCCCCGGGTAAAACGTGGAATACAGGACTTTTTCGCCGACCAGGGAACCGAGGCTCAGGGTGTCCTTTCCCCGGTAACCCCAGATCAGGGCGCTGGAGGTTTCGGGAATGGCAGTGGCGGCCGGGACGATGATCAGGGCCAGGCCCAGGGGGCTGATTCCGATCCCCCTGGAAAGAACATCGACCAGGTGGACCATCTTCGCCGATCCCAGATAAAGCAGAATTACCGATATGGCCAGCTGGATCAACGCGCCGGTCAATTTAAAACGTTCCATCCTGCGGATAAAATGGCAGAGATAAACCTCGTCGACCTCCTCGATGATTTCGGCGGTTTTTTTCCGATACATTATCCCGATGTATAAAAGGAAGGCTCCCAGAAACACAAATCCAAAAATCGGCTTGAGGGCGGGAATTCCGATTAAACCGGGAACCAGGGTCAGAGGAAAAAGCACCGTGATGAAGGTATAGGGAATGAGCAGGGTTTTATCGATGACCAGGTCGGTGGTGGTCCGCTTTTTCATCCAGAATCCGACCAGAACGGAAATCCCGACCAGACCGTAAGACAGGCTGGAAGCCATAAACGGCTGGCCGAAAAGCGTTCCCATCCCGATGGCTTCCCCGGCCTGGCCCCGATAAGCAAAAACCGCGACCAGGAAAATCGTCATTTCCGGGATGGAGGTGAACAAAGGGGCGAGAATGGCGCCCACGAATGAGCTCCCGAGGCGAAGGTGAAAGCCCAGATATTCGATGGCGTTTACGAATATCAGAGACGCCACGAAAACCAGCAGGAGAGAAGCGATTAATAAAAGAATGACATTGGTCATGGATTAAATAATATACAACCCGGGAAATATTTCACCACCCCTAATAATTTATTTGTTAATGGGTTGCGGTTGGGCGGCTCGTTTTGGTTGTGTTTTACGGTTGGGGTTTTTCAATCCTATCGACGTTACCCTTAAGACGAAACCAGCAGCCTGCCCGTGCCGGGCTAATCCGGCCAGGGCGCAACCGATCGACGTGTGACCATGAAAGATTTTGGCATGGTTTTAGGTATGTTAAGATAAATCCCGATGCTGGGAAAAGTATTAATCGCCGGCGCGGGCGCCATCGGCTCGGTCATCGGGGGGTTGCTCCGGAAGCAGGGCGAGAAAATTACGCTCCTGGGCCGGCCCGAGCATATCCAGGCCATCGCCCGGAACGGCCTGGAAATTGACGGCATTTGGGGCGAGCACCGGGTTTCCGGTTT
This sequence comes from Pseudomonadota bacterium, assembly GCA_026388615.1. GTDB lineage: Bacteria > Desulfobacterota > JAPLJL01 > JAPLJL01 > JAPLJL01 > JAPLJL01. Next base: position 1,327 of record JAPLJL010000045.1, read on the forward strand.
CGAACTGGTTTCGGACCCGGCCGAACTCGGGACTGACTTCGACCTGATTTTCCTGACCGTAAAATCCTACGATACCGATTCCGCGATCCGGGAAGTCGTCCCGAAGCTCAAATCTTCTGGCCTGGTGGTTTCCGCCCAGAACGGCCTGGGCAACCTTGAAACCGTGGCAGGTGTAGCCGGCGCGGAAAGGACGCTGGGGGGACGGGTCATATTCGGCGCCGAGATTTTATCCCCGGGAAAGGTCAAGGTTACCGTCTACGCCGATCCGGTGATGATCGGAGGATTCACTCCGGAGTTGAGCGTCGTCCTCAAGCCCAAGATCGAAAAGATCGTGGCCGCGCTGAACGGGTCCGGGGTTCCCTCTGGTTACGCTGAAGAAATTAGGCCCTACCTCTGGGCCAAGATCCTATATAACTGCCCGCTCAATCCCCTGGGGGCGCTCCTGGACGTTAATTACGGGGCCCTGGCCGACAATCCCGAGACCCGTAAAATCATGGAAGAGGTGATCCGGGAGATTTTTCTGGTGGCCCGGGCGGAAAAGGTCACGCTTTTCTGGAAGGAACCGGATCAGTACGCCCGGGAATTTTTCGAGCGGCTCGTTCCCGCCACCCGCAACCACCGGGCCTCAATGATCGCGGATCTCAAACGGAACAAGCCTACCGAAATCGAGGCGATGAACGGCTGGATCCTCAAGCTGGGGGAGAAGCACGGAATTCCGGTGCCTTATAACGAAACCCTTACCCGGATGATCAGGGCGAAGGCAAAGATCCAATTAAAATGACAAAAAAGAGAATACATTTATTTCTTATTATTCTATGGATCATTTCCATGGTTGTTTATTATGAAAAAGTTTATCCAAAAGAATTGGTAGAAATTGTCCAAAATATGCCCATTATCGTAGTGTTGTTTTTCGACATCCTTCTAATAAGTTCATATTTTTTATTTCTGCGTATGAAGAATTTAGCGATGTTATTTTATTTTATCTTGGCAATAATCACGATTATTTCTTGGAACGTTTTTACTTTATCAATACATCACGTAAATAAAGTTGTTTCTTTATTGCAAATATTTACTGTCTTAATTTGGATGATTTTATTCCTGGTGTTTTCAATAAAGGAAAGAAAGACGAATAAAACCGAATAATGCGGTTGCTTCACATCTTCTGTTTTTAAATTTAATTTATTGTAGTTTGCCGATTTATCGGCGGTGTTTAAATGGCCCAATAAATTGGGCAACTACAAATGAAAAGGGAGGGCACAAGGCCCTCCCCTACGAAAAAAAGTAAATTCCCAGTGTTTCTCAAATATCCAGATTTTTCACGTCGAGGGCGTAAGTCTCGATGAATTCCCGGCGGGGTTCCACCTTGTCTCCCATCAGGAT
>JAPLJL010000432.1 GCA_026388615.1 Pseudomonadota bacterium
CGGGCGGCGCTCGCCGGCCCGGACGAGCACCCGGCCCGGGCTTTCCTTTTTTCCGCCCCGGTCAGCGAGCTGACCGGGCTGGTCCCGCGAAATCTTCTTCCCCCGGAAATCGCCGGGTTCGCAGACCGGCTGGTCTCCACCTCCGGCCTGAGCATTGACTTCGGGCTGACCGCGCCGGCTACCGGCATTCTCGGGGCGATTTTCAACCAGGATCCGGTCGTGATCGGGCGTTTTCCCTCCAACATCGATCCGCTCCGGGCGCCCCCGGGAAAACAATTGTCCACCTGGCTCCGCCCGATTGCTTTTCCGATAACCAGGGAAAAAATCGAGGAGGCCGAAAAAACCCTCCGTACTGTTATTGAAAAGATTTTCCCGGGCTTCTTCAGCCGGGTGGAATGGGAAAGAAAGCTGGTCCTCCCGGTAATGGATGGACTTTCCATGCAGCCAGGTCAGGATTTCCCTAACCGCCCCGCCCCTTCTGTTTCCTCCATACCCAACCTCTTCCTGGCCGGGGATACCATCCGGGGAAAAGGCAGCGGCGGCGATATCGCTTTTTCATCCGCACTGGAGGCCGTAGTTGAAATCGAAAAATATTTATATAATTCATAAGGTTAGTCAACCATTTATGATGTTTAATATTATATAATTTCTCCATGGGAAATTTTTAATTATTTAAGAGATGAAACCAGGTCCGGAAGAGATAAAATACCCTTCGCCATCATTGCCGTTTTTGTACTTTTATATCTCATCCCGGCGCTCAAATCCATCCCTGCCAGGTTCTCTTGACATCATAAAAACGCTGAGATATTTTGTATACGAAACAATCTGAAACCGTAATTTTATCCCCGGAAAGCACGACCGGGGAAATGCCGAGAAAGGAGGAATGGGGAGATGGCGGAACACAAAATTATCAACAGCTTTGTCGGCCTGACCTTCGAGTACAACTACCGGGTCGGGGAAGCCCTGGACAAATACCTTGATGGTCTGCAAGGCAAGAAGATCCTCGGGGTTACGTGTCCGGAATGCGAGCGGGTGCTGGTCCCGCCCCGCTCCATGTGCGGGAAATGCAATACCAAGACCAAAAAATGGGTTACGCTCAAACCGGTCGGAACGCTGAAAAACTTTACCGTCTCGCACGTAGAGATCGAGCAGGGAGAAATCAAGGACCGGGAGAAGCCCGTGATCATCGGCCAGATCAAGCTGGAGGGAGCCGATTCCCTTCTGACCGCCAAGATTGAAGGGATCAGCCCGAAAGAAGTGAAAACCGGCCTCAAGGTCAAAGCGGTCTTCAGGGATGCCACCGAGGGAACGCTTCAGGACCTGGATCACTTCGAACCGGTAAAGTAAGAAAAGGAGAAAAAACATGGACAGAAAGGTCGCAATTGTCGGATATAAGCAGACGAAATATTCCGAGCAGAATGAATATCCCCGGGAGCGGATGACTTATGAACTGGTCAAGTCCCTGTTCTCGGATCTGAAAATCACCCGGGATGACGTTGACACCTTCATTATCAGCTGCAGCGACTTCCAGGACGGCCGGACCATTTCCGAGTGCTTCATGATCCCCTGGATCGGTGCCTATATGAAGGACGTGAGCAAGGTGGATTCCGACAGCGCCAATGCCGCCCTTTACGCAATGATGCGCATTCTCTCCGGCAACTACAATACCGCCCTGGTGGTGAGCTGGGCGATGGGCGGATCGGAATTTCGTTCCCCCCGCGTTATGGAATATGAACTCGACCCTATCTATGAACGGCCGGGCCGCCTGATCAACGAGATCACCGCGGCCGCCCTCCAGGCCCAGGCCTACATGGCCAAATCCAAACTCACCGAGGAACAGCTGGCGTCCATCGCCGTCAAGAACCTCCGGAACGGCGCCCGGAATCCCCTCGCCCTCCGGAAAAAAGCCGACGCCACGGAAAAAGACGTGCTCGCTTCGCGGGCGCTGTCCCTGCCCCTGCGGGAGCTGCACGCCTATACCCCGGCGGACGGCGCCTGCGCCATCCTCCTCGCTTCCGAGGAAAAGGCCCGGGAGCTGACCAAGAACCCCGTCTGGATCAAGGGCGTGGGCTTCTGCCAGGACACCTACTATTTGGGCGAGCGGGACCTGGTCAAGATGGATTCCCTGCAGAAGGCCGCCAAAGCGGCCTACAAGATGGCCGGGATCACCGACCCCGCCAAGAAAATCGGGGTCTCCGAACTCCATACCACTTACGTTTCCCAGGAGCCGATTTTCGCGGAAGCCCTGGGGCTGATCCCCAAGAACTCCGGGCCCGCCGCCGTCAGCAAGGGCTGGCTGGAGATCGAGGGCAAGACCCCGGTCAACCCTTCCGGGGGCCCGCAGGCGGCCAACCCCCTGATGGTCAGCGGATTGATCCGGATCGCCGAAGCCAGCGCCCAGCTCCGGGGAGAAGCCGGGGAGCACCAGGTGAAAAAGACCCCCAGGCTGGCCCTGGCCCACGGGCAGATCGGCATGGCGGCCCAGCATAACGTGGTATTCGTCCTCGGTAACTAGGCCAAAGATAAAGATGAGGAGGTATTAAATATGAGAAACGTGGCAATCATTTCAGTCGGTTACAACGGCCGATTCGTGGCCAAGCGCCCGGACGTCAACATCCCGGAAATGATCCAGCCGGCGGTGGAGAACGCCCTGAAAAAAACCAAGTTGAAACACAGCGATATCGGGGTCGTGGTGGAAGGTAACATGCCGACCTTCGAGGGGGTCAATTACCCGCATCTCTGGTTCTCGGACCATATCGGAGCGGCGGGGAAGCCGGTCCTGAGGATCTCCACCGGGGGGACCACCGGGATGTCGGTTTTCCACGGGGGCTACTACTGCGTGGCCTCCGGGATGTTCGACGTCGCCATGGTCATCGGCTGGGAAAAACACGACGAGGGCGACGCCCAGGTCGGCCTGATGGGAATCGTTCTCCCCGAAGCCTTTTCCCTATTCCAGTTCGGCCCGGACATGAGCGGGGGCAAGGGCGGCGGAATGGGACTTCTCGGGGGAGGCGGTTCCACCGGGGGCGCCAGTTTCCAGGCCCTTTCTTACCTGGCCAAGCACAAGGGGGCAACCCCTGAACATATCGATAAAATGGCGGCCCAGGCCCGGTCCAACGCCGCGAAGAATCCTTACGCCCACCTCCAGCACCCCAACTGCACGGCCGCGGACATCGCGAAAACCCCGATGGTTTCCTATCCCCTCCGCTACGGTCACACCTGCCCTACTTCCTGCGGGGCCTGCGTGATGCTCCTGGTCGCGGAGGAGAAGGTCAAAAAATTCGCCGACACCGACCGGGTGGCCTGGATCAAGGCCGTGGCCAACGCCTCGTCGGACGCCAACACCGGAAACCTGGTGGACGGCCAGATCAACGACCCGTCGGAGCAGGCCATCTGCGAAAAGTTCGCCGCCCACAAGTCTTTCAAGATGGCCGGGATCCAGAACCAGAAAAAGGAAATCCAGATGTGCGAGGTTTATGACGGCTTCGCCCACCAGGAATTGATGTGGCCGGAAAAGCTCCACCTC
>JAPLJL010000123.1 GCA_026388615.1 Pseudomonadota bacterium
CCCCGGTGGGAATCGGAGATGGTCCGGAAATTTGATTCCGGGGTGAGGGCCCGGGCCAGGAGGGGAAAGCCGTTCTGGGCCACCTTAAGAAAATTGAAATCGAAATAACCGTATTGCCATTTGTCTTCCTGCCAGGCCGGCTGGCCGAAGAAGACTTCCATCCCCTTGGTTAATTTCCGGAAAAGATCCTGATCATCCATCTCCCGGGCCAGGACTAGCCCGAAAATCGTGGAGAGGACATCCATCGCGTTCATATTGGCTGTCACCCCCAGCCGGGCCGGGTGGGACTCAGCCCGATGGGCGAGCAGGGGTTGAAACATCGTCTGGGCGGCATAAGAGAACGGGCAGGTGTGGTGGCGCGAGTGGCAGGAACACTCCGAGGATTGAGGGGAATATGGGTCCGGCGGGGCCAGCGGCACCGGTTCATAACCGGTAGGGCTGGTAAGGATGAAGGCCGTGTCTGTGCCAAAAACATCTTCGATAACGGCGTTTTTCTTGAAAACCGGGTAGGCCTCTTCGACAAATTTATGGTCCAGGCCGTCCAGAAACGAAAGCGACCAGGCGGTGTAGGCCCCGTTAAGGGTTTTTATGATATACGGTTGCGGATCGAAGGGGACAAACATCTCGTAAAAAAACGCGTTGCCGGGGTCCTGCATGTTTTCCTTGATCCAGGCGAGCCAGAAGGGGGTGACGGCCTCCAGGTCCCGGCTGGGGTCGGGGGGGACGATGTGAAGGGCGTAATGGGGCATGACGTTGCAGGGAACAAAAACCCGGTTGGTTTCGCAGCAGACCGCGTAATATTTTTTCCCGAGGGAATCCTGGTTGTTGAGAATGAGGTCGTAAAGATTCCCCGACAGGGAAGTCATGTTGGTGGTGAATTCCAGGTCCTGGAAGGTAAGCTTTTGCTCGGAGTCGTATTTGTGGTCGCCGGCCTGGCGTTCATAGAAAGCCATCATTAAAAGGAGATGACCGGTGTACATGATGTTGTAGGGATAAAGAGGGTCGGCGCCGCCCCAGTCAGCCACCATCCAATCCTGCCAGCAGTGGTGGTTGAGCATTTTTTGAGTCAGGCCGTCCAGGGCTTCGGTAAACGGTTTAGGGTAGGCGGGGGTCTGTTCCGCCGCCATGGAGACCCCGTAAGCGGTAAAGGCCAGGATATAACGCCGGTAATAACCCATCCCGATACCGACCCCGATTTCCTCCCCCCAATCCTCGGGGTTGAAGTCATTCGGGTCGGTTTGGGAGACCGCGTGGATGTAGTTGAACAACCCCAGGGTTTCATTGTCGAGGTAGGGATAATCTTGGAAATAACCCTGGCTGGGAGTAGAGAAAAGGAACAGGAAAAAGAAAGCCGCCAGGGTTATTTTGCTTGGTTTCATCAATCCTCCCAGAAAGCCCTTTTGGTCATTGCGAGGCCTGCCCGAGCTGACGCTCGCGTCGGCCAGGGAGCGCAAGCGACGAAGCAATCTCGCCAGGATGTTGATGCTTTGAGATGCTCGGATGAGATTGCGTCGCTTCGCTCGCAATGACGACTCAACTTTTATATTGTTTATGTCGCAAAAGAATTAATCGAGTCTCCGGTCTATGTCTGGGGAGGAAGGATCTTGGTTATGATCGTCTGCGAAAGCTTGGCATTGGGGATGATGATCAGATTGTTCTGCTGATTACGGATCCGGGTCGAACGCCAGTCGGTATCAACGACCTGTCCTTCTTCTCCACTCTGGAGTTTAATCTGGTCTCCCACCCGGATCTGCCCGCCGATAGTCATGAAAAGGCCGGCGAAGAGATTGGAGAGGGTTTCCTGCAGGGCCAGGGCTACGGCCAAGCCTCCGATTCCCAGGGTGGTAAGCAGGGGGGTAATGGAAACCCCCAGCTGATTTAACATGGTGATAATTCCGATCACCAGGATGGAGATTCGGGCCAGGTTCCTGGTCAAACCGGAAAAAGGAATGGCGGTAGGAGTGCGGTCGGAGTAGAACTGGGCCAGCCGGGAGGCCAGGTTGGCGAACAAGATGGTGAAAAAAAGAATCGCCAGCGCGATCAGAAGACGATCAAGAAAGCCGGGTAAATTAAGGGATTTGGCCGCGAAAGAAAGACCGGGGAGAAGAACCAGGGGGATAATCCAGGGATGGATGGTTTGGAAAAATATATCTTTCCCTTTCCACTCCACTTCCTGGAGAAGTTTAGGGAGATAATGCCGGCAGAGCCAGCGGAGAAAAAATCCCGCCGCCAGGGAGATCAGCAGGCTGGAAATGGCGAAAGCCACTCGTAAAAACAATACATTATGAAGCAAACTTTCCATGGGCTACTCCTTTCTGAGTGCTTATTATTATTAATTAGATTGAAAAATAAAGGAATGGTTTCTATTTTCAGGCTGGGTCTGTTCTGAAAAAAAAAATATCCGAAGCAGGAAGAGGCAGTCGTCCGGGGGGTATCCCGAGCGCACCTCTGGCTCTAAACCGGGGAAGTTAAAAGGTTGATTGTTGACTTTATTATCCATTTGAATTATCTAGAATAATTGAAACAGGCGCGTAGCTCAGTGGGGGAGCGCTGCCTTGACACGGCAGAGGTCGAGGGTTCAAATCCCTCCGTGCCTACCATACAAAGAAACTGTTTCGAGTTTGTCCTCTCTAGTTTCGAGTTGATAATCAAAACCAGAGACCAGTGACAAGAAACTAGAAATATTTTCAGGCTCCAGGTTTCGAGTTAAAAAAATCCGATAATTTGGGGTTGATTTAAAGCTTAAGTATTTGGTATAACATACCGAGGAATATGAAAAAATAGGCGCGTAGCTCAGCGGGGGAGCGCTGCCTTCACACGGCAGAGGTCGAGGGTTCAAATCCCTCCGCGCCTACCATAGTAATTGACGATTGCAGCCTCCGGCCTTGTAGGGCCTACGGCCCGGAGGGATTGACGATTGACGAATGAAAAACAATTTCGGAATAAACAAACCAAATTCAGTTGAGCAGGCGGATAATTGCTAGTCCAAGAACTTCTTTTCTTAACTAATTTTTCCAATTAAATTATGATTCTCCTCTTCGAAGCATCATTATTGCGGATGCCTCGTTTACTATTGATTTGTTCGGGGGTGACGGGAATTGAGCGGAGCTGAAAACACGATCAAAATCAAGTTGGCCGACGGGACCGTGCGGGATTTTTCTCGAGGGGAGCCGGCCCGGGCTTTTCTGAACTCCGGGGGTAAGCCCGAAGCGAAGACGTTCGTCGCGGTCGTTCTCAACGGGAAACTCGCGGATCTCGACACCCCGATCGAGGAAGATTCCGAACTCCGGCCGGTGACGCTGGCCGACCAGGAAGGCCTCGATATTCTCCGGCATTCCACCTCGCATGTAATGGCTCAGGCGGTCAGGGAGCTTTTCCCGGGGGTAAAAATCGCCATCGGCCCGGCGATTGAAGACGGGTTTTATTACGATTTTGAATATGAAAAATCCTTCACCCCGGAAGACCTTCTGGCCATCGAGAAAAGAATGGCGGAGATTATAAAGTCGGACGCGCCTTTTACCCGGCAGGAGTGTCTCCGGGAAGAGGCCATCCGTTTGTTCGAAGGGCAGGGAGAAGGTTATAAGGTTGAGATTCTCAAAGAGATCCCCGACCCGAAAATATCCCTTTATCGGAGCGGTAAATTCGTCGACCTTTGCCGCGGGCCCCATCTTCCCTCCACCGGGGTGATCAAGGCTTTCAAGCTCACGGGCCTGGCGGGCGCCTACTGGCGCGGGGACGAGCATCGGCAGATGCTGCAGCGGATCTACGGGACCGCTTTTCCGACCCGGGAAGAGCTGGAGGAATATCTGCACCTGGTCGAGGAAGCCAAGCTCCGGGACCACCGTAAGTTAGGAAAAGAACTCGGCCTTTATTCCATTGAGGAAGATATCGGGCCGGGCCTGGTTCTCTGGCATCCCAAGGGGGCGGCTGTCCGGATGGTGATCGAGGATTTCTGGAGAAAAGAGCATATCAAGAGGGGATATCAGATTTTGTATACCCCACATGTGGCGAGGATCAAACTCTGGGAAAAAAGCGGCCATACGGGTTTTTACCGAGAGAATATGTTTTCCCCCATGGATGTGGAGGGAACTCCCTACCTCGTCAGACCGATGAATTGCCCGTTCCATATCTATGTTTATAAAAACCAGATCCGGAGTTACCGGGATCTGCCGCTCCGCTACGCGGAGCTGGGAACGGTTTACCGGTATGAGCGGTCGGGGGTATTGCACGGGCTGCTCCGGGTCCGGGGCTTCACCCAGGATGATGCCCACATTTTTCTGACCGAGGAACAGCTTGGCCCGGAGATTGAGACGCTGCTGGACTTTACCGTGGGGATGCTGAACCAGTTCGGTTTCCCCGATTTCGAGATTTTCCTGAGCACCCGGCCGGAAAAGTCCGTCGGCAGCGCGGAAGCCTGGGAAAAAGCCACGAATTACCTGATTTCGGGCCTGCAGAAAATGGGGCTGAAATATACTGTCGACCCCGGCGCGGGGGTTTTCTACGGGCCCAAGATCGATATTAAGATCCGGGACAGCCTGAAACGAACCTGGCAATGCTCCACCCTGCAGGTGGACTTTAACCTGCCTGAGCGCTTCGGGGTGGAATACATTTCCGAAGACGGCAAGCCGCACCAGGCGATTATGATCCACCGGGCGTTGATGGGGTCATTGGAAAGATTTTTCGGTTGCCTGATCGAGCACTACAAAGGGGATTTCCCGCTCTGGATGGCCCCGATTCAGATGAGGGTAATCGCCATTAACGAGCGGAATGTTGCCTATGCGCAACGGATCTGGGAGGACCTGCTCGAGCGGGGAATCAGGGTTGATCATGACTTTAGCCGGGAGAAATTATCTTATAAAATTCGAAAGGCGGAACTGGAAAAAATTACTTATTCCATTATTGTAGGAGATAAGGAAGAAAAAGCCGGGGAGATTTCTCCCCGGGGGCGGCGGGGAGAACTCGGAAAGGCGATGAAGATTTCCGAATTTCTGGAAGGTCTAGCTCCGGAATTGTCTCTCCCGCAAAAGAAAGGAGGCGTATATCAGACGGGAAGTTAGAGTAAACGAAGCCATTCGAGTTCAGAAGGTCCGGTTGATCGGCGCGGAGGGTGAACAGGTCGGGATTATCCCGATCCAGGAAGCCCTGAGCATGGCCCGGGAAAAGGAACTGGATCTGGTGGAGGTCGCCCGGGAAGCCGACCCTCCCGTATGCCGGATCGTGGACTACGGGAAATACAAGTACATGCTGAAGAAAAAACAGCAGGAAACCAGGGGCCGGCACAGCCAGAGCCAGCTGAAAGAGGTTAAGTTCAGGATTAAAATTGGAGAGCACGATTTTAATTTCAAGGTCCAGAACATCCTGAGATTTCTCGAGGACGGAGACAAGGTCAAGTGCGTGGTCTTTTTCCGGGGGCGGGAAATCATTCGGTCGGACATGGGATCGGAAATCTTGAAGAAAATTATGGAGGAAGTAAAGGAGATTGCCACGGTGGATCAGGAGCCCAAGTTTGAGGGGAAGATGATGTGGATGATGCTTTCTCCCAGTTCGCGCAAGCCCCGAGCCACGGAAACCGATAACAGCACTGGAGGTGAGGATGCCAAAGATCAAGAATCGCCGGGGAGCAGCCAAACGCTTCAAACGGAGCGCCAAGGGCAAGATCCTGCATAAAAAGGCGAATGCACGCCACATATTGGAATCGAAGGGCCGCAAGCGCAAGCGCAAGCTGAGGAAGAAGAATGTTTTGAAGAAGGTGGACCGGAAAGCCATCAAGCGGCTCCTGCCCAACTGGTAGTAGGAAGATTCGGAAGACAGCTTGCGGAATTTTTAATGACGGATTTTTATTATCGGATTACGGTATTCGGTTGGGCAGCTCGTTTCGTCTCGCGGTTGTGTCTATCGTCTTAAAACCGCAACCGTGAAACGCAACCGAAACGAGCCGCGTAACCGCAACCTGTTGATGTAAGCCGGATGTTTGGTAATTGCTTATTAGGTTTGAAGTTTTAACGGAAGGGGGTTTCGAGTAATGCCGAGGGTGCGAAAAGCGGTTAAATCGAGAGCGCGCCGGAAGAAAGTCCTCAAGGCGGCTAAAGGTTATCGGGGCGGGCGGAGCCGGATGCTGCGGACGGCCAAGGAAACGGTCAGAAGGGCCCTGCAATACGCCTTTCGGGATCGCCGGGCTAAGAAACGGGATTTTCGCCGGCTTTGGGTGGCCCGGATCAGCGCCGCGTCCCGGGCTCTGGGAGTGCCTTACCGGGATTTGATCCGGGGGTTGAAACAGGCGGGAATTGAGCTGGACCGCAAGGTCCTGGCCGATATCGCCGCTAAGGATCCTGCCACATTCCAGGAAATCGTGCGCCAGAGCAAGGCGGCCTGAAACGAGGAATAAATGGACTGGGAGCAGAATCTCGGAGAACTCGAATCCCAGGTCACAGAACTCCTGGCCCAGGCTGTAAAGGCCGAAGATTTTCTTCAGATCAAGCAGCGGTTTCTGGGAAAACAGGGGGAAATCAGCAACCTGCTGAAAGGAATACGCGAGATTCCTCCCGAGTTGCGCCCGGTTTTCGGTCAGAGGGTTAATCAGACCAAACAGTTACTGGAGGAGCGAATCGCCGAGGCGGCCCGCCAGGCCGAAAGCGGGCGGGTGCCGGGAAGCGGCGAAACCCTGGATCTCACTCTCCCGGGGGTCTGGAATCAGCCCGGGAGCATTCACCCGATTGCCCAGGTCCTGGATGAAATCCGTGAAATCCTCGAGGACCTGGGTTTCCAGATCGCCGAAGGGCCAGAGATCGAAACGGATTATTACAATTTCGAGGCCTTGAATATTCCCAAAGGCCATCCCGCCCGGGACATGCAGGATTCCTTCTATATTGAGGATGAGATTGTGCTTCGGACGCAGACCTCCCCGGTTCAGATCCGGGTCATGGAGAAGCGGAAACCCCCGCTTCGGATTTACGCCCCCGGGCGCGTGTACCGGCGGGACATGGATGTTTCCCATACCCCGATGTTTCACCAGGTGGAAGGCCTCTGGGTTGACCGGGGAATAACTTTTTCGGATCTGAAGGGGGTATTGATGTTGTTCGCCGAGCAGCTTTTCGGCGAGGGCACCCCGGTGCGCTTCCGCCCCAGTTTTTTTCCCTTTACCGAGCCGAGCGCGGAGGTGGATATTGAATGTCATATGTGTCGGGGGAAGGGCTGCCGGGTCTGCGGAAATTCCGGCTGGCTGGAGATCCTGGGGGCCGGGATGGTTCACCCCGGATTATTTCGCCGGGTGGGATATGATCCGGCGGAATTCACCGGTTTTGCCTTCGGTTTGGGGGTGGAGCGGATTGCCATGCTGAAATTCGGCATCAACGATATCCGCCTTTTCTTCGAGAACGATCTTCGCTTTCTTAAACAGTTTTAACCCGGGGTTTTTCCTTGAAAATGTAACTGTTTAGGTAGCCACAAAGACACCAAGACACAAAGGATAGATATGGCTTTTACCCCTTTATCTGAAAGAGAAGAATAATTTTTAAATCTTAGTATTTTAGTGCCTTAGTGGCTGAATAGTAACTTGAAAATAAGTTTAAACATTCTCCGTAAGTTTCTGCCGGATTTAAGCAAATCCCCCGGGGAAATCGCCGAGGCGCTGACGATGGGAGGCCTGGAGGTCGAGGCAATCCTCCCGGTCCGGGAACATCCTCCCGGCATCACCGGAGTAGTGACGGCCCAGGTTACCCTGGTGGAGAAACACCCGGGGGCTGATCGTCTTTCGGTTTGCGAGGTGAATGACGGTCAGGTTATCCACCGGGTTGTCTGCGGCGCCCCGAACGTGAAGGCGGGGATGAAGTACCCCTTCGCCCGGATTGGGGCGAAACTTCCCGCCGGGGTTGAAATCAAAAAAGCGAAGATCCGGGGGATCGAATCCAGCGGGATGTTGCTCTCGAAAGCTGAACTCGGAATTTCTGATGATCACAGTGGAATAATGGAACTTCCTGATGACACTAAAATTGGTATAGATTTCAATGAGTTAGAAAAAGATATTGATATTGTACTTGAAGTTAATGTGACCCCTAATCGTTCGGATTGCTTGAATCATATTGGGATTGCTCGAGAACTATCGGTTTTGTCAGGGGTCAATTTTGTTCTCCCGCAGATTATTGTAAAAGAGGAGGGCCAGGATATCTCAGAATCCGCCCGGGTCGATCTTTTGGCCCCGGAAGCCTGTCCACGTTACTGCGGCCGAGTGATCAGCGGGGTTAAAATCGGAGAGTCGCCGGTCTGGTTGAAGGAGGATCTGATCCGGATCGGCCAGCGCTCAATTAACAATATTGTCGATGCCACCAACTATGTGCTTTTTCTCCTGGGCCAGCCTCTCCACGCGTTTGATCTCTCCCGGATCAAAGGCCGGGAAATTTTAATCCGGGACTCGCGGGCGGGGGAGAAACTGGTCACCATTGATCACGCGGAAAGGGAATTGCCTCCGGGGACCCTGGTGATCGCGGACCGGGAAAGACCGATCGCCCTGGCCGGGGTGATGGGAGGGGCGGAAACCGAAGTCCGGGGTGAGACCCAAGAGGTTTTCCTGGAGAGCGCCTGGTTTCAACCCTTGGCGATCAGGCAAAGTTCCAAGATGATGAAACTTTCCTCGGAATCCTCGCTCCGGTTTGCGCGGGGGGTTGATCCGGAGGGGGTGGCCCTGGCCCTGGATTACGCGGCCATGCTGATTCTCCAGATCGCCGGGGGAAAGCTGGCCCGGGGGAAAGTCGATTCTTATCCGGGGAAAAAACCCTGCGAGAAGCTTTCCTTGGATTTGAGCGAGGTCCGTCGGGTTCTGGGGGATCCGGTTCCAATCGAGGAAGCGGCGCGAATCTTTACCTCCCTGGGTTTCCAGCCGGAGCCATCACCGGACGGATCCCGGATCGGAGTGACTGTGCCTTCTTTCCGTCATGATTTGAGGGAACCGGTGGATTTAATCGAGGAAATCGCCCGGGTTTCAGGTTATGGAAGGATTCAACCCACCTGGCCAGGGCTCCGGGCGGATCGCCGCAGCTTGAGCGCTTCGGAAAAGAAAGGGGTCAGCCTGGAGAGGAAAGTCAGGGATCTGTTTTCCAGCCAGGGTTTCGCGCAGATTATTACCTATAGTTTTATTTCTTCGGAGGAAAACCAGATTTTTTCCTCAGGCCCGGAGCTCAGGATCGCCAATCCCTTGAGTGACCAGATGGAAATTATGCGCGGCTCGCTCCTCCCGGGCTTGATCAACACGGTCGTGCATAATCTGAGAAGGAAATTTAACGATCTGCGTTTTTTCGAGCTGGGAAGGACCTTCCAGCGCGGAACCGGAAAAGGGGCGGAAATCCAGGAAACCAACCGGGTGGCGGGGGTAATCGCCCGGGTGGAGCCACCGGAGGGATGGCGGGGCTGGCTGGCCGGGGAATTTGATCTCTATCATTTTAAAGGGATATTGGAAAATGTTTCCAGCGGTCTGAACGTGGAAAACCTCAGTTTCCGGGAAAAGACCAGCCAGGGTTTTGAGCCCGGTCTTTCCGGCGGGATAGTTCTGGATTCCCAATTTGAGGTGGGCCGGTTTGGACGCATTGCGGAATCGGTTCGAAAAAAATATGAGATCCTGCCGGTGGTTTTCGCTTTTGAATTAGACCTGGATACGCTGCTTTCGCGGGGAATCCGCCCGAAAAAGTTCGCGGCTTTTCCCCGGCATCCGGGGGTGGAGTGGGACATCGCTTTCTTCGTGAATGACTCGGTTCCTTACGATGAAATCAGAAATGTTATCCTGCAGTCGGACTCGAATCTGATCAAGGATTCCAGGCTGATCGACCTTTATCGGGGGAAAGAACAGCTGGCGGCGGGGAAGAAAAGCATGGCTTTTCGGATTTATTATCTTTCCCCGGACCACACCTTGACCGATGAGGAGGTCCGGACGGTTCATCGCCAGGTGGCGGAAAACCTCCGCCAGAAATTTTCCGCCATGATCAGGGAGTAAAAAATCAGGGAAGGAATTTTCAATCACGGATTGACCCGGGATGAAATTAGGGATAAATGAATTTATCAGTTGCGGATAAAGGAACCAGAAAAACCGATGACCAAGCCGAGAGGATGAAAAATCGGCAAGCCTGTGATAGATTTAAAATGTTAAACCCAGGAAGGGGGAGGCCGAGGTGACGAAAGCAGAGATTGTCGAGAAAGTTTACGAGAAGATCGGTTTTTCCAAGAAGGAAACCGTGGCGATGGTCGATAACGTTTTCGATATCATCAGGGACACCCTGGCGGACGGAGAAAAGGTGAAAATAGCCAACTTCGGCAACTTTGAGGTCAAGCAGAAAAAATCGCGGAGGGGACGAAACCCGCAAACGGGGCAGGCCATGGAAATTTCGGCCCGGAGGGTGCTTTCGTTTAAGCCCAGCGTTATGCTGAAGCGGGAGCTCAACCGGAGGGCTTAGTGGCGGCGGAATTGCCGGATAAATTATATTTCAAAATTGGAGAAGTCAGCCGGATCAGCGGGGTCAAATCCTTTGTGCTTCGATACTGGGAGACGGAATTCCCGGGGTTGGCACCCGAACGAAGGGGCTCCAAACAGAGGTTGTACCGAAAGGAAGACGTTGAGCTGATCCTGTTGATAAAAAAGATGCTTTACCAGGACAGATTCACGATCGCGGGAGCGAAGCGGGTTCTGTCCGGAAGACTGGCGGAAAAGGCGCCGGCCTCCGCGGAGGAAGATGAACGGGAAGAAACCCTGAAAGCGGGGTTAAGGAAAAAAGACACGGAGATCAAAACCTATCAGAATTTGTTAAAACAGGTTAATAAAGAATTGCAGGAATTGAAAAAGATTTTACAGACTCGAACAAAATAAAGTAATACCCGGGGCGTGGCGCAGCCTGGTAGCGTACCTGAGTGGGGTTCAGGTGGTCGCCGGTTCGAATCCGGCCGCCCCGACCATCTTTTCTAAATTGACGATTGCAGCCTCCGGCCTTGTAGGGCCTACGGCCCGGAGGGATTGACGATTGACGAATGAAAAAGAATTGCGGATTGCGGAATGAAAAAACCAAGGGTTAGAGGTTTAGGATGCAAGGCGCAAGGGTCCAAGCGGGTAAGTGATTAAAACAAATTCGGATTTCAAAATTAAGAACCCAGAGTAAAAGCCATCCAAGTTTTTACGCGAATTTTATCTCCTTTTTTTCATTTAACTTTGAAATCTTTAACCTTTGAACCTTGAACTGTGAACCCTTGAAATTTTTTATATGCCTCCTTTAATTTTAGTCACCAACGATGACGGAATTGATTCGGACGGGATCCGGATCCTGGCGGAGGCTTTGAATCCGCTCGGCAGCGTTTATATTTTCGCTCCCGATCAGGAAAAAAGCGCCGTCAGCCATTCCCTGACCCTGCACCGGCCGCTGCGGCTGCTGAAAAAGTCCGAAAGGATCTTCGCGATCAACGGGACCCCGGCGGATTGCGTGAACCTGGGAATCCACTATCTCGGGCGCAAGCCGGACCTCCTGGTCTCCGGGATCAACCGGGGCGAAAACCTGGGAGACGATATAACCTATTCCGGCACTGTTTTCGGCGCGGTTGAAGGGGCGATTCAGGGAATCAGGAGCTTCGCGGTTTCTCAGGCCCGCCCAAATTCGGAAGCCGGCGCTCATAATCCCGGCGGCTGGGATTTCCGGGCGGCGGGACGGGTGGCCGCAAAAATCGCCGGCAAAGTGCTGGAGGATGAAATCATCCCCCCGGGAGCCCTTTTGAACATCAACGTTCCGGCCTTGCCGGAAGACAAGATCAAGGGCTTTCGAATCACCCGCCAGGGAAAAAAGACCTACCAGGAGGTCGTGGTCGAAAAGACCGATCCGCGCGGGGAAAAATATTACTGGATCGGGGCGGACGGCCACGGCCAGATTGATTATGAAAACTCGGATATCCAGGCCGTTCATCAATGCTATATTTCTATTACTCCTCTGACCATTGACCTGACCCATTACCCGCTTTTGGAAAAGTTAAAGCAATGGAAGATATAAAAGGTCAAAGCTTCAAGCTCAAAGTTGAAAGATTAGAGTTCAAGGTTCACGGTTCAACGTTCAAAAGTTCACTTACTAACTCATTAACCCTTAAACTCTCGTTTTTCCGTTTTCTAGCCTCCCAGCTTCCTAGCATACCGATAATCCGCAATCCGCAATCCCTGGTCGACACGAGCCGTCGGCTCGGGCAGGCCGCAATCCGCATTCGTCTTGCTCTTTGCGCCCTGCTCCTTGCTCCCTGCTTGTTTGTTCTCGCCTGCGGGACCCCTTACGGGGTTTATCACCGGGTCAGACCCGGTGAGAATCTTTTCCGGATCTGCAAAACCTACGGGGTCACTCTGCAGGAAGTGGCGGAACTTAATAATATTACCGACGCGAGCCAGATCAGAGCCGGTCAGAAAATATTCATTCCGGGAGCGAATGATCAATTGACGGTGATTCTCCCGGAAGCTTCCCCGGAGAAAGAAAAAGAGGAGAAGGTCGAGGTGACCTCAATTCCCAGGAAGGAAATTGAAAAACCTGAGAAACCGGACAAAATTCGCTTGCAGAAGGGATTATTCGACTGGCCGGTTCGGGGAAATATCACTTCTTCCTTCGGGGTGCGCGCAGGCAAAAACCATGACGGGATCGATATCCCGGCCAAGGGAGGGACCCCGATCAAGGCCGCAGCGGCGGGAAAGGTGATTTTCAGCTCCGATGAGATCAGAAGTTACGGCAATCTGATCATTATCAAACATGAGGGCCGGTTTTCCACGGTCTATGCCCATAACCGGAAAAACCTGGTGCAAGAGGGAGAACTGGTGGAAAGGGGACAGGTCGTGGCCGAAGTGGGAGATACCGGCCGCGCCACCACGGCTCATCTCCATTTTGAAGTCCGGGACGGGAAAAAGCCCAGGAACCCGGTATTTTTCCTTCCCTGAACAGATTAAAGGCATGTCATTATTTCGTCATTCCGCACTTGATGCGGCCTGCCCGAGCTAACGCTCGGCTGGCCCGAGGCTCGCCCAGGGTGTCGGCCAGGGAATCCAGTATTTTCTGTTCGCCTGGATTCCTCCCACCTTTGGCGGGACGATAATGACAACACATAAGTAGGTAGGGGCGGGGTTTACCTGTCCTGAGAGAAGCCGAAGGATCCCCGCCCGAAGAATCGTTTTTCCGGGAGGGCATCCCGCCTTTGTCGGGACAGGCTCAGGCCCTCCCCTACGAAAATCAATAAAATGACCCGCGATCTTGCCGAATGGAGCCTCATTCTGGTCTAAGAGAATAAATTTTCTCGCCCTTCTATAATACTTACATCGTGTATTTGAAAACCCCCGGGGATTGGCGTAATTTATACCGAGGGCATTATCGGAGAAAAAATGAAGGAAAAG
>JAPLJL010000330.1 GCA_026388615.1 Pseudomonadota bacterium
ATAAAGCTAAGGCTAAGAAGTTTTTCACTTTCTTTAAACCTTAATTAAACAACCAAGCGAGGCGGTAATGGAAGAAGAAAAAGCGGGAAAAGCGATAATCAAGGCCGGGAAACCCCGACCCGCTGCGGCCCGGAAAAAAATCGAGACCGTGCTGGTCACGGGAGGAGCGGGCTGCGTGGGAAGCTTCGTGGTCCAGGAGCTTCTGAAGCTCGGATTCAAGGTGCGGGCGGCCGACCGGCCGGGAGCTCTCTTCCCGGAGGTGGACAAGAAATACGCCCAGCGCTTCGAGACCCGGGAAGGTGACATCCGCGACCGGGGTTTTCTCGAAGCCTGCGTCAAGGGAGTGGACCGGGTCATCCATACCGCCGCCAACCTGGACCTTTCCCTCTCTCTCGAGGAAATCAAGCCCATCAACACCGATCCGGTCATCACGCTCTACGAGGCCGCGGTCAGGGGCAAGGTCAAGAGCATGGTGCATTTCTCGAGCTGCGCGTGCTACAAGTTCTCCCCCGGCGCCATCACCGAGGACATGCCGGTGGAGGCCACCAATAACTACGAGCAGAGCAAGATCCTGGCGGATGAATACCTGGCCGAAGGGATTAAAAAGAACAAGCTCCCGGTGGTGACCATCGTCCGCCCCGGGCTGATTTTCGGGCCGAAGGGCAGGGCGCTGGCCCACAATTACGCCTTGCTGCCTCCCATCTTCGGGATGCTTTTCGGCCGGATGCTGGGCCTCAAAGGCGGCCCCAAGTCCAATTACGTCCACGCCCTGGACATGGCCCGGGCGGCGGTGTTTCTCCAGCAGAAGAACCAGAAGTCCGGCGAGATCTTCAACGTGGCCATCGACGACGCCAAATCCGTGAGCGAGGTGTTCAACATCGCCTGCGAAACCTACGGGTTGAAACTGACCCATCCCTTCCTGCCGTTCCCCGAGAAACTGATCAAGCGCTATTACTCGGTGATCTCCCGGCCGGAAGTAATGAAGAACGTCACCCGGGCGCTGGGATACTGGTGGGAGGCGATGGTAAAAAAATACGGCCTCCAGGCGGAACTTTCCCCCAAAATCGACGCGGAATTCCTGGTCTTCGGGATCAACGAGGCCGTTTACTCGAACCAGAAACTCAAGGACAAAGGGTTTGTGTTCACCTTCCCCGATTTCGAATCGGCCTGGAGGAATACGATCGAGTGGTACCAGGAAAACCGGTGGATGCCGGAGCTTTCCGAGCAGAAGTTCCTGGGAAAGGTCGGGTTTAAATTCTCGGAGACCATGTCCGGATCGATTAACCTGGAAAAGGAAGGGGAACGGCAGGTGCAGTTTACCGTTTCCGCCGAAGCCTTGGATATCCAGGAATTTTTCCAGGACAATATCTGCCGGCTGCGGGGCACCATCAGCATGAACGGGATCGCCACCGACCGCCCGGCGGAAGGCACTTTGGAAATAGCTTTCTGGCCGCCCAAACGGAGGATGGTCTACGACTTAAATTGGACCGGGGACGACGGTCGGAGATACCGGATCTGCGGGATCAAGCGGGTTCGTTACCTGGATTTCATCACCACCATGACCACCCTGCACTCCAGTCTGTACCGGGGGGGTGAACTGATCGGGAAGGGGAAGATTTGTTTCCCCCGGGCGGACCTGCCCAAGTTCATCCTGTCCTTCCGGCCGGTAATCTGATGAACCAGAATCAGTCTTCCCCGGGTGCATAGGTGCTTTTTAAAAACTTACTAACAGGAATCATTACCTCAGCTTACGATTTTGAGATTGCCACGCCCTCGCGAAGCTCGGGCTCGCAATGACATACTATTTTGTCATTGCGAGGAGTGAAACGACGAAGCAATCCCGCGAATGGTTTATATCCTCTAAACGTAAGAACATCGGTCATTTGAATAACAAGGCAAATTCATTCAAATATTCTGATGGAACATAAAAGCGATCAAACCATCCCCGCGGGCAGCGTGACCTCCGAGATCAGCAATTTCACCGACTACGATATTTTTCTCTTCAAGGAAGGCGGCCATCACCAGCTTTACCATAAGCTCGGTTCCCACCTGAAAACGTTATCCGGACGGCCCGGGACCTATTTCGCGGTCTGGGCCCCTAACGCCGAAATGGTATCGGTCGTCGGGGATTTTAACGGGTGGAACGCGGGATCCCACCCGCTCGCGGTCCGGTGGGACGGCTCGGGGATCTGGGAGGGTTTCATCCCCGGGATCGGCCAAGGCGTGATTTACAAATACCACATCGTTTCCAAGCACAACGGCTACCAGGCGGATAAGGGCGACCCGCTGGCCTTTCACTGGGAAACCCCGCCCAAGACCGGCTCAATTGTCTGGGACCTGGAATATCAATGGGACGACCAGGACTGGATGCAGAACCGGAAAAAGCCCAATTCCCTGGACGCGCCTTTTTCCGTGTACGAGGTGCATCTCGGGTCATGGCAGCGGATTCCCGAGGACGGGCATCGTTCTCTTTCCTACCGGGAGCTGGCCGAGCCCCTGGCCCGGTATGTCCGGGAAATGGGGTTCACCCACGTAGAGTTCCTCCCGCTGGCGGAACACCCCTTCTACGGTTCCTGGGGTTACCAGATCACCGGTTTCTTCGCCCCCACCAGCCGCTACGGCACCCCCCAGGATTTCATGCACCTCGTGGATGTCCTGCACCGGCACGGGATCGGGGTGATCCTCGATTGGGTGCCCTCCCACTTTCCGAGTGACCAGCACGGGCTGGCCTATTTCGACGGGACCTGTCTCTACGAGCACGCCGACCCGCGCAAGGGCTTTCACCCCGACTGGAAGAGCTACATTTTCAATTACGGGCGGAATGAAGTGAGGAATTTCCTCACCAGCAGCGCCCTTTTCTGGCTGGATTATTACCATCTCGACGGGCTGCGGGTGGACGCGGTCGCCTCCATGCTCTATCTCGATTATTCCCGCCAGCCGGGGGAGTGGATTCCCAACAAGTACGGGGGACGGGAGAACCTCGAAGCCATCGATTTCATCAAGCGGTTGAACGAGGCGGTCTACGGCGGTTACCCTTCCGTCCAGACCATCGCCGAGGAGTCCACCGCCTGGCCCATGGTTTCCCGGCCCGCCTACGTCGGCGGCCTGGGGTTCGGCCTGAAATGGAACATGGGCTGGATGCATGATTCCCTGCGCTACTTTTCCCGGGACCCGGTCTTTCGCAAGTTTCACCAGAACGACCTGACCTTCAGTCTCTGGTACGCTTTTTTTGAAAATTTTCTCCTTCCGCTTTCCCATGACGAGGTGGTGCACGGGAAAGGCTCGCTCCTTTCCAAAATGCCCGGGGATGACTGGCGGAAATTCGCCAACCTCAGGCTGCTTCTGGGCTACCAGTTTGCCCAACCCGGGAAGAAACTCCTTTTCATGGGAGGAGAATTCGGTCAGCGGAAAGAATGGAACCACGAGGAGAGCCTGGAATGGCACCTGCTCGAGTACGCTCCGCATCAGGGCCAGAAACGGTGGGTCCAGGATTTGAACCGTTTTTACCGGGATGAGCCGGCCCTGTTCGAGTTGGATTTCGAGCCGGGCGGGTTCGAATGGATCGACTTCAGCGATGCCGATCAGAGCGCAATCAGCTTTCTCCGGAAGGGGAAGAACCAGGGACGCTTTGTCCTGGTGGTCTGCAACTTCACCCCGGTCCCGCGGCACGGGTACCGGGTGGGGGTGCCGGAGCCGGGTTTGTATCGGGAAGCCCTGAACAGCGACGGGCAGGAGTACGGCGGAAGCGGGCAGGGGAACTTCGGGGGGGTGGAAGCGACTCCCATGCCCGCGCACGGGAAAAAATATTCGCTGGTCCTGAGCCTGCCGCCTTTGTCGATCGTTTTCTTCCGGGGACCTCAATAAAGCAAATTCCAATAACCAAGCCCCAATTACCAAACAAAAATAACAATGACCAATGACACAAAAGAAAGAAATTATTAATGACTAATTCCTAATTTCTAATGCCTAAATAAACCCCAATACCCAATGACCAAACTTCAATGAATAAACAATGATTAATTTCTAATTTCCAACAAGTAATCGATAAACATTTGAATTATCACCTTTGACATTGGACATTTTGGGTTTGTTTCTTAATTAGAAATTCGTCATTAGAAATTAGAAATTCTCGAGACAACTTTACGATTTTATGAACCGTTACCTTTGCATCCACGGACATTTTTACCAGCCGCCCCGGGAGAATCCCTGGCTCGAGGAGGTGGAATTACAGGATTCGGCCTATCCCTATCATGACTGGAATGAAAAAATCACCGCGGAGTGCTACGCCCCCAATTCCGCGGCCCGGATCATGGACTCGGAAAACCGGATTACTGACATCGTCAGCAACTACGCCCGGATCAGCTTCAACTTCGGGCCCACGCTCCTCTCCTGGCTGGAAAGGCATTCCCCGGATGTGTATCAGGCCATCCTCGCCGCCGACCGGGAAAGCCAGAAATGGTTTTCGGGACACGGATCCGCCCTGGCCCAGGCCTATAACCACCTGATCATGCCCCTGGCCAACCGGCGGGATAAACGCACCCAGATCGTCTGGGGGATCCGGGATTTTGAACACCGCTTCCGGAGAAAACCGGAGGGGATGTGGCTTCCGGAGACCGCGGTGGACCTGGAAACCCTGGACCTCCTCTCGGAAAGCGGGATCAAGTTCACCATCCTGGCCCCGGGCCAGGCCCGGAGGCATCGTC
>JAPLJL010000139.1 GCA_026388615.1 Pseudomonadota bacterium
CCCGGAGTTCGAATTCCGGCTTTCCCGGAGCTGGCTTTCCGGCACGGCGGAGTTGATTGGGGGAAAGGGCTTCGCGCGGGTGGGCTTCGAGGCCGAGGGGATTCCCTATATCGGTTTCCAGAGGTTAAAAGAACTCTCCCCGGGCTGGGAGCTTTGCCCCCTGGGGGAGGAGCTGAAAAACCTGCGGATGGTGAAGGAACCGGGTGAGATCGAGAGGATCCGCCGGGCCATCGCGATCGCGGAACAGGCTTTTCTCCAGATCCGTCCCCGGATCCGTTCCGGGGTCCGGGAGCGGGAGATCGCCCTCGAATTTGAATACGCCGCCCGCCGCCTGGGCTCGGAAAACATCCCGTTCGAGACGATTGTGGCCTCCGGACCGCGGTCGGCCCTGCCCCACGCCATTCCTTCTGACCGCATTTTGGGGGAAGGGGAGCTGATTATCGTGGATTATGGGGCCCGGGCGAGGGGGTACGCCTCCGACCAGACCCGGACCGCCTGGCTTGGTAACGGCCGGGGCGGGCGGGAGGAAGACCGGATTTACCAGGCGGTTCAGGCGGCCCAGAAAGAGGCCATCGCCGCGGTTCGGCCGGGGGTGGCGGCCCAGGTGGTGGACCGCGCGGCGCGGGGCCGGATCGCCGCGGGGGGATGGGGGGAATTTTTCCGCCACTCGACCGGGCACGGGGTCGGCCTGGCGGTGCACGAGGCGCCCGCGATTTCTGAGGATTCGGAAGTGATCCTGGAACCGGGGATGGTTTTTACCATCGAACCGGGTATATATATACCGGGGTTGGGCGGGGTCAGGATCGAGGATATGGTCCTGGTCACCGCGGAAGGCGTGGAGGTACTTACATCGGTGTATAGGGGTTGTTAAAATATAAGATGGTTAAGAAGCCTAAGAGTTAAGAAAGATGGCAAAAGGGAAGACATGGATTTTATTGCTTTGAGGCTTTTAGGCTTATGAACTTTTAGGCTTTTAGGCTTTATATGGCGATCGATAAAAACAAGATCCTTCAGAACGCCCAGAAGCTGATTCAAAAACAGCAATGGGATAAGGCGCTGAAGGAATACAAAATCCTGGCGGAGGCTTTTCCCAGCGACCACGCCGTCCGGCTCAAGATCGGGGAGCTTTATTCCCGGATGGGGCAGAATGACGCCGCGATCGAGGAACTCGTCCATGTGGCCGAGAGCTACACCAAGACCGGGTTTTATTCCCGGGCGGTGGCGGTTTACAAGCAGGCCCTGAAAATCGACGAGTCCCGGGCCGACCTTTTCGTCAGCCTGGGAGACCTTTACCAGAAACTCCAGCTGACCCGCGAGGCGACCAGCCAGTTCCGGATCGCGGTCAACCACTTCGAGAAGGCGGGCGACAGCAAGGCGGCCCTGGATATCCTGAAGAAGATGGCCGAGCTCGAACCGGCCGGACTGGGGACCCGGTCCAAGATCGCCGAGCTTAATTTCAAGTCGGGCCAGGAAAAGGAAGCGCGGGAGGAGTTCAAGAAGA
>JAPLJL010000238.1 GCA_026388615.1 Pseudomonadota bacterium
CTTCTTCCCCTCCGACAGTGGAGGTTACTTTTACTATCCCCGCCACCGGCCCCGCCGCCAGAATCTCCATCTGGGCCTGGCTCTGGCTTCCCCGGGCTAATTCGCTGAATTGCGCCTTGCCTTCCGATTCATTACCCAGCCGCCAGAGCCCGCCTTCATCGTAATAAAGAACCGGATCATTGGAGGGCCCGGTAACCAGATTATGGCCGCTGGCCTTTTCGATAAACTCGGTAATCGCTAACCCCTGGCCGGAATCAAGCCGGGCCCGGACCTGGTCATTTTCCAAAACCAGGTCATTGCCTTCGGCCCGGACCAGCGGGGCGGCCGCACCCGCCGCGGAACAGGTTGTAACCTGATAAGAACCGTAACCCACCGGGGGTATCCCGGCAGCGACGAAAGCGATGGTTTTCCCGTCCCCTTCCGGCCAGATCTGCCCTGGAACCTCCGTTCCTTCAGAGTCCTGGAGACAAAGCGAGGCCGGCGGAGTTTCTTTCAGCTCCGCCACCACCAGATCCGTTCGTTTAAAGCTCTCCGGATTAAAAACCACAATGAAATTTCCACCAGCCCGGGAGGTATCAACCGCCAGGGAGAAGGATCCCAGGATTTCATTAAGAACCGTTTCCGCGCTGGTCAAAGCGTTTTCCAGCATCGGGATCTGTTCCCCCTGGTAGACCGAGTCCGGGGCGGTTCCGGTAATGAAGTCATGATGGTTGGCAAAAGCGACCGTTTGCCAGAGCGCTTTCAGCTTTTCCTCCGGGTAGGCGATCGCAGTTTTCTGCCCGATCAAGGCAAGTTTTTCGATGGCGGCCAGTCGATAAGTCAGTTTCCGATGCATTTCCTTCAAAGCCGGACGGGAAGCGTAAAACCCCATGAAATAAGGATTGGGATCGAGTTGAAAATGCTGGAGTTCATCCCGGTGAAAGCCCACCAGCCGGATGTAGTCCTCGAAGGTCGCCTGGACCGCGTAAACCCCGGTGCCGGGATAACGGTCCCGGTT
The DNA here is from genome assembly GCA_026388615.1 of Pseudomonadota bacterium. Lineage (GTDB taxonomy): Bacteria > Desulfobacterota > JAPLJL01 > JAPLJL01 > JAPLJL01 > JAPLJL01. Next base: position 998 of record JAPLJL010000238.1, read on the forward strand.
CCAGGCCTCGACATAATCGGGCAAACCCGGCTTGGGCGGCTGGAAATCCGTACCCACCGGGACGAAAAGATAATGAGTCGGGCTGATCGGTTCGAGGGCGTCGATGTATTTCTGCACCTGGGCATTGGTATCATCCGGGTCGGAGTAGATCGCCCCCATCCCGCCCGGGAGCGGGATCGTCCCCTGGGTATCGATCGAATCGCCCTGCCCGTAGGAATTCGGCATCCAGTGGACCAGGACTTCCGACCCGTCATCGGCATCCCAGATAAAATCGATCGCCTTGGAACTTCTCAATTTCTCCGCGGTCGAGCCCGGCAGAGGATCCTGAATACCCTGGAAACGCAGGTTGGTATCGTTCCCATCCACCCGGGCAAAGCTGACCGCCTCATAGCCGAGGGCAGCCAGGATGGCAGGCAGGGAGGGGCTATGGCCGAAGCTGTCCGGCTGCCAGGCGGCCACCGGCCTGATCCCGAACAAATCCCGGGTGTAATTGATTCCCTGGAGCCAGTCCCGGATCAGAGCCTCCCCGGTGGGGAGCAAGGTGTCCGGGCTGGACATCCCTCCCCCCACGATCCTCAGCCTTCCCGCCCGGACCAAATCCTCCGCCGAAGATAAAAGCTCCGGATGATCGTTAAGGAAAAATTTGAGCTCGTACATTTCCCCGAGGGAATAGAAATAGCGGGGATCGCCCTGGAGTAATCCGAAGGCGCTGGTAAAAATCTTTTCCAGCCAGAGATCGTAATACTGCTGGTGGGTCATCTGCCAGTCGAGATCGATGTGGACCGACTGGCTGAAAATCACCACTTTTTCCGCCGCGTCCGGAATTTCCAGGAGCTTCCGCAACTCCGGCTCGCTTTTCGGAGCCAGGATTTGGGCCTTCCCTTTACCTCCCGAACATGCGCTGAGGGTCAGGAGAAATATCCCTAAGACTGAGCAGAAAACCAAGCGAAATAATCTAATCCGGAAAATGCAGTTGATATTTTCCCTTTCCCTGTAGTTGCCCGATTTATCGGGCTTTTTTGAAAACCGCCGATGAATCGGCCTACTACAAAAAAATCCGATTCGGAAAGACGGAGGCCCATATCCAACCGAGGATTCCTGGCCAAGATCCCGGGATATCTTTGTCATTATTCTCTTTCCTGACTTGCTTTCTGGATACACTATTGCCTCGAGAAAAGAATTTTACCCCATTATTTATGGTCTTGTCTTCCAGAATTTCCGAATTTCAGAAGTGGAGAGATAAAAACGGAAGAAAAAATATTGAATCGTCCGGAGAAAAGAGAATGCTCGGTCAGCTCAGCATTTGCTTGAGAAAAGTGTATATTTTCTCAATCCGGGGATCGTGGTTGTTGACGGAAATAGTTTCGACTATTTCCAACATTGAGCAGCCGGCGAATTCAGGATGATTATTGGAAACCGAGCCGATAATCTTCGACCATTCCGAAAGCCCCAGGAGAGCGCATTTGGAATCCAGGCTGAAACCGGAGAACTGGGGCGAGCTCTTCTTCACTTCTTCCTCGACCCCGGCCAGAACCTCGTTCAGAATCTTGAGGTTTCCCTCCCCGGGCGTTTTTTTCTTTTCCCCCACCCGGGGTTTCGTCCCGGAACCGGCTTCCGCTTTCACGGCCGGGGTGGGCGCCGGGGTGGTAGGAGCGGGCGCTGCGGGGCTCTCAGTTCTCGGTTCTAAAAAATCTTTCTGATTTAATTTCTCCAGCCTTTGTGCCAGCTCGCCCGGGCTGATTACCTGGCCCGGGGAAAAATCTTCCGGGAACTGCCGGGAAACCTGGGGAAGAATTTTTTCCGAAAATTCCGGATAATTTCCCACCAGCTTCGCGATCAGGCGGGTGTATTCAAGAATATTCGCGGCCCGGGTCAGGTCATTATCCACCTTCCCGGCTTCCCGAATTTTTAAATATCTCCAAAACTTGGGGGCTCGTTTCTCGAGAAAATCAACCAGCCACTGATAGTTATCCCCGATTATATACGGGTCTTCGATAACCCCCTGCAAGGTCTGATATTCCCGGGATTTCCTGGCCGCTTCCACTGCCGCTTCATAGTTGATATTCGCAGGGCCGGATACGGTCAAACCTGTCCCTAATCCATTGATGGTAGCGGGTTTATCGGTCGATGCTTTCTTGTCTGCCATTGGTTGCTAACCTATTAAAAAACCTTAAATAATTTAGATTAGATAAATAAATGGAGATTAAATTCTACTGCAAAAACTCATCTTTTTCTCATTAAAAACCCCTCAATTTTATGATCATGCTTCCCTGAATCTTTGTCAATCGGGTAGGCACACCGGTTGCCTTCGAGAAATCATGAATTGCAGAGAAAAAATCAAACAAATGAACTCGGGGGAAACGCTTTGCGCTATGCGCTTCCCGTTTTGCCATTTCATTTTTACGGCGGACCCGGCATGGCCTCCAAAACTTCGAACTTAAGTTCAATCACGGCCTGGCCTCCCTTCGGTTCTTCCTTCGGCTTCTCCCCTACCTCGTCTCGGATCACGAGATAAACCGGATATAAACCTGGCTCCTTGGGGGTCGTCCATTGCACTTGATCCAGGTTGTCATCCTCCAGCCGGCCCTTGAGTATCCACCATCGGTAAGAAACAGTGTCTCCCTCATCCGGATCGACCGCCTTGGCGGTGAGGGTTACCTTTTCACCGGGACTGACCTGGAAATTAAACATGGAAGCATCCTGAGTCGCCGGGGGCGCGGAAAACGTCTGGATCGTGGGGTTATGGTTAACCTCGGTCTTTTCGCTCATCTTGACCGATTTGGCCGCCAGATCGTATTTCCCGGTCATATCCTGCCCCTGGATCACCGCGGACAGGGTAGCGGCGGAATCGGCTGCCAGCAGGAATACACTGTAAGCGATGGATTTCCCCTCCGGTGGCTTTCGGTCCGGAAGCTGAATCGTCCAGGGATTTCCCTCCCCGATCATAATCTCGCACCCCGGGGTTTCAGGACACTGGGCCAGAAATTCAACCAGGTTAGAAAGGTTGAAATTATTGAGATCAACATTGAGATTAATCGCCGCGCTGGGATCCAGGTAGAAAAAAACCCAGTAATAAACCATCTGGTCATTCCCGGTCCCCCAGGTTTCCGGATTAACAACGGTGGCTTGAAAGGTTGCCTGGCTTCCAGGACTGGCCTCCGGGGGATCAGCCACGATGGAAATTATCTGCACCCTCCGAATTTTTCCGAGGGTGTCCCGGATATCCACCCCGCAGGCGGTCAGGACGAGAAGACCGCAGACCGCCGACAGCAGACCGCCGACGATAGCTTTCCTTAACGTAAATAAGGAGTTAAACGACATCGCTTTCCCTCTTATTATCTTCCCAGTTTTCTTTGGTTTTCACTCAACAATCGTCAATCGTAAATCGTCAATTATTATTATCCTTTCGTTTCTCGCTTCTCATTTTTCACTTTTCACGCCTTACGCTTAACCCCTTACGGGCCTGTTCAAAATTCCGCCTTCATTCCCATGAAAGGTAGGATCGGAATCCAGTATATTTCCCGGGGGTCGGTCCAGTCATCCGCGTAGATAACCCCGATGACATTCTTATGCATATAAACATTCTGAATTTCGAGATAGCCGGAGAGCTTCCAGGTTTTGTAGAGCCAGAGCCTCTCAATCCGCACGTCGAGGCGCTGGTAATCGGAAAGCTTGGCCGAGTTGAGTTCTCCGTCCGGCAGAGGGTACCAGAGATCCCAATCGGCGTCGTAGAAACCGGGCTTGAGCGCCGTATAATGCATCCCCGACTGGTATCGCCACTGGGCCCCGGCGTTCCACTTGGTCGAAAACTGGTAATTCAGCACCAGGGCGATCGAATGTGGCTGTTCCCAGGCGGAGGGTGACCATTTCCTCTGCCCCGGCCACCACCGCCGGGATTGGGAGTAAGAATAGGTCAGCCAGCCGAAAAATCTCTGGGAAAGCCGGTGCCGGAGAAAAACCTCCACCCCGGTGGCGTAGCCTTTTCCCTGGTTGTTGAATTTCAGCACCGGATCCTCGGCTACCATGTTTTGGTAATCCTTGTAATAACCCTGGAGATCGAGGGAAAGGCTTTTCCCGAACTCCTTCTCCGCCCCGAACACGTAATGAACAACCCGGGTAGAATCGATTTCGGGGTTTCCAAACGGTTCGAAAAACTGCGCCGGGTTGGGGGTCTGGTAATAGAACCCGAAGGCCCCCTTGAGCTTGAGGCCCGGGATGATCTGGTAATGGAAACGAAAGCGCGGGGAAAGATCCAGCTCTTTGAGGACCTGGACATAATCCAGGCGCACCCCGGGGATAAGCTTGAATTTCCAGAGGTTGATTTCATCCTCGATCCACACCCCTCCGGCCGCGGTTGAATCGTCGTAATTGGCGGGAAGCCGTTCGGCGAAGGTGACGATGGGGGGAACCGCATCCTCCTCCGTCGGCACATCCATCAACTGCCCTTCCACCCAATAATGAATGTAAATCACATCCGCCCCCAGCCGGAAACGGTTCCGAGCCGGGAGATCCCACTCCAGGTATCCCCGCATTCCCGGGGTCTGGAACCTGGAGTCGATATAAAGATCGCGGTTCAGATCAACCAGGGCGTGGTCAATCGAGTTGAACGCGGACAGCCGGAGGGAAAGCCGGGGGGTCAGCAGTGAACGCCAGTTGATCACCTGGGCATGAAAATCCAGCTCGGTGTTCATGCTCCCGGACAGAACGGGATCACCCCGGTTCTCCATACCGGTATGGGCAATCAGGGTATCCGCCGACCCATAGGTGAACAGGCTCAGCTTGTTTCGCTCGTTCACATCCCAGGTCAATTTGGCCTGGTAATCCCAGAAGCGGGGATAAATCGAGAGATCATCGCTTGAAGAAAGCGGGAAAATGTCCAGGTAACTTCTTCTCCCGGAAAGAAAAAACGATCCCTTCTGGGTCAGCGGGCCTTCCACCTGGCCGCTGGCCAGGAAAAAGTTCACGTCCGCCTTGCCCCCGATCCGGTCCCGCCTTCCCTCCCGGGTGGTGATATCCAGCACCCCGCCGCCGATAAAACCGTAATCCGGTCCGAACCCTCCGGCAAAAAAGCGGATGTCCTCGATCATGTCCGGGTTGATCGTGCTGTACCAGCCTCCGAAGTGGAAAAGATTGGCGACCGGGGCCAGGTCCATGACGAAAAAGTTTTCATCCGGTCCCCCGCCCCGCACGAAAAGCGCTCCGGAAAGGTCCATCCCGCCGGTGGTCACCCCGGGAAGGGTCTGCACGGAGCGGATGATGTCCCCGGAGGTGCCGGCCACTTTCTCGGCTTCGACCTTCTGAATGACCTGCTCGCTCACCTGACGCTCCCGCCGGGATTCGACCACCACCTCCATCAGGGAATAGAAACTTTTTTCCAGGTATACCGTTAGAATCTGTTCCTCCCCGGGCTCAACCTCTACGGCCACCGGCTCCGGCTTCTTGAAATCCACCATTACCGCGGAGAGCTGATATTCGCCGGCCGGAACGGTCAGGGAAAAAACGCCTTTTTTATCGGTCAGGGTAAATTCACTGGTGGGCAGCAGAAAAACGCTCG